>CALJIY010000431.1 GCA_937973945.1 uncultured Saprospiraceae bacterium
TAGACCGCTTTGCTGTCAGACCATTTTATTGTCAGAACGCTGCGCTGTCAAAAGTCAGACGTATGATGTTGACTCCTAGATTTTGACCCAGATTGCAATCTGACATATCCTGTGGTCTACTTCGTATGTCTGACAGCCGAGCAGTAGCTCTCTTTTGGGTGTAGTATTATCCCGCAACTTCCCGTTGCTGGATAAATTAAGAATTTAATCGAATCGACTTACATCCCGTGGTCAACGTCATACATCTGACAGCCGTAGGCGATCTGACAGCGTAGCGGTCTGACAACAACGTGATCTGACAGCGAAGCGATCTACTTCTTCCGCTCCGTAACAAAAGTAATCAAATCTTTCAAAGAAGTCCGAGCAGGAGAATCTGGAAAGGTAGCCAAAATATCAAATGCTTTTTGGCGATATTGATACATGACTTCTTGTGTATATGCTAGCCCACCGCTACCTTTGACAAATTCAATTACTTCCGCGACTTTTTTAGGATCATTATTATTACGCTTAACGATATTAATGATTTTTCTTCTTGTGTTTCTTGGTGCATTATTGAGGGCAAAGATAAGCGGTAGCGTCATTTTTTTCTCTTTGATATCATTCCCCACAGGTTTGCCTACGGCATCCGTTCCATAATCAAACAAATCATCTTTGATTTGGAAAGCCATACCCAATTGTTCCCCCAGTTCTTTTGCCTTTTGGATAAGTGATTCATCTTTAGTCGTAGAAGCCACGCCAGCAGCACAAGCAGAGGCAAATAAAGAAGCCGTTTTACCTTTAATAATATTATAATAAATGGATTCTTCAATATCTAATCGGCGCGCTTTTTCAATCTGTAACAATTCTCCTTCACTCATGCGTTCAATTGCCTCCGACATGATTTCTAATAAGCGAAATTCTTGCCGTTTTATGGCAATGAGCATCCCTCTAGATAAAATAAAATCTCCGACTAACACAGCAATCTTATTTTTCCATAAGGCATTGATAGAGAAAAAGCCTCTGCGCTCATTAGAATCGTCTACTACATCGTCGTGGACTAAGGTAGCGGTATGAATCATTTCAATAAAAGCCGCTGCGGTATAAGTAGATTCTGATACTTCACCACATAATTTTGCGGACAAAAAAACAAACATCGGCCGCATCTGCTTTCCTTTTCTACGGGCAATATAATAGGTGATCTTGTCCAACAAAGGCACATCACTAGACATCGTCTCTTTGAATTTACCTTCAAAGGAGCGCATTTCTTCTGCAATAGGTTGTTGGATGGTGGCTAGTGATTTCTTTTTAGACATTGCTACAGGCATCTGCTTCTTTATTATGAAGTTTCTTCTTTGATTAGAATTAAGAAACAAAGGATAAGTTATTTCTAGTCCTATAATAGTTTTTATAGTAGGATTGTTCCTAATAAAGGCAAAAATACGTCATAATAGTAATACTACTATGGCGTAAATTGGTATCTTCGTCACGATTTTTTTAAAACTCTATTCAACTATGGCTCAAACAACAATTCCAGGTACACAGATTACAGAAGAAATGCTAGACAATTTCATCCACCAAGCTTTAGAGGAGGATGTGCAAGATGGAGATCATACCTCTCTTGCCTGTATTGATCCAAAGGATAGAAGTAGGGCGAAATTATTAGTAAAAGACGATTGTGTGTTGGCTGGAATGGAAGTAGCTATACGAACTTTTAAAATAGTAGATCCTAGTGCTACATTAGAAATCTTTAAGAAAGATGGAGAGGCGGTGCAGTTTGGAGACATTGCTTTTATTGTAGAATGCAATTCACAAGCTTTGCTAAAAGCAGAACGATTGATATTAAATACCATGCAGCGAATGAGTGGAATTGCTACCATGGCGAATCGTTTTAAGTTTGAAGTAGAAGATTTACCCGTTAAAATAATAGATACTCGGAAGACAACGCCATTATTAAGGTTTTTAGAAAAATGGGCGGTACAATTAGGCGGCTGTCATAACTATCGACATGGTTTATATGACCGAGTGATGATTAAAGACAATCATATTGATGCTTGTGGTGGCATCCAAGAAGCTATATTATCTGTTGAAAAATATCAAAAGGCTAATGGCTTTTCGCTACCTGTTACCGTAGAGGTTAGAAACTTAGTGGAATTACATAAGGTATTGGAAGTAGGAAAAGTAGACCGTATTATGTTGGATAACTTTGAAACACCTTTATTAGAAGAAGCGGTTGCGACGATTGGCGATCGTTTTGAGACAGAAGCATCAGGTGGCGTAAATATTTATACGGTTAGAGAAATTGCCAAGACGAGGGTTCAGTTTATATCTGTTGGTGCGCTTACGCATTCTGCACAAAGTATGGATTTGAGTTTGAAGGTAATTAAAAATACAGAAGAAAATTCATAGTATGTAAAGATCAAACATCTTCATAAATAAAATCTTAAAGGAAAACCTTGCCATTCTAGTAATTGCAAGGTTTTCTTCGTTTATTGAATACCTAACTAAGTATTAAAAAATAATGGAAGATACTAACGAAGAAGAAAGACTCCTCCCAAAATGGCCAATAGATACTAAACTAGTCTACAAAATTTGGAAAAAGGAAACTTTCAATTTTAAAGAATCCCATAGTCCACTATTTGAGCGGGACTATACCGTCGAATTACGCCTATTAGAGAACAATATAGTGGAAGCTTACTATCCCAATAGTTTATTGAGTACGGTTAAGCTATTAAATGCTGCCAATAAACACTTTGGAAAGATAAATCACGCACAACAAAATACGCTCTATTATGAAATCGATGATAACTTCAAATTCCAAGGAATTAAAAATTTAGACAAACTCATTCAAAATATTAAAACAATAAAGCAGCAATTAAAAGAAGTAATTAGTGCCGCGGAATATGAAGAAATTGTGGACGATATAGAAGTTTTAGAAAGTACGCCAAGTTATGTAAGCAAACACTTTGGAAAAGATATAGAAACGATCCATGATTTCTATGGAAGTCCCGTCTATGATGGATATTATTTTGACCTAGAAAAGAAGGACAATTTATCAAAATCTTTAAAGAAAAAATTACTGGGTTTAATAAAGCTAAACTTGGGGCAGATAGATATATTGCAAACAGATTTCATTGATGAAGAAACCTATCAAATTGAGCTATTAAAAGGAAAAGATACCATTTCTACCAAGTCTCGTCAAAACTTCGAGCAAATAAAAGAAGAATTTGTCAACCATCAGTTTAAGATGGATGATCATAAAGATATAACCCTGCACCATCAAAAATACTTCTATAGCAAACAGGATTTCATTTTAAGAACGTATCAATACGAATTTAAGATTGATACGCCTAAAATGAAGAAAATAATGCAGCGTACCATTGAGCTAATCGATTAAGAAAAGGTCAAATACTTTAGGCAAGAATATAATCAAACCTACCAATAAAGCACCAATAGCTATCCAAAGCACGGCACCTGCTGCTGCATCTTTGGTTCTCTTTGCTAAAGGATGCTTCTCAGGAGATACTAAATCTGTTAGATGTTCAATCGAAGTATTAAAAGTTTCTGCACTCAATACGGCAACGATACAAAGAATTACTAGGCACCACTCTGTTCTAGAAATAGCAAAATAACCACCTGCACTCACGGCTGTAATGGCAGCTAGGAGGTGAATTTTTAGATTGGCTTCGCTCTTTAGAACATCTATAATTCCTGTTAGCGCAAATTTTAAACTAGCAGCTCGTCCTTTGAAGTAGTTCATTAATTTAGCTTATGGTTATGAGTGGAGTAAGACATGGTCTCAATAATTATTAGTTAAGTAACGATGAAATAATAAATCCGTCAAGCTGGACGAGGTTATTTTGTTTCCATTTTCTCTTAAAAAATCCTTGCATAGCAGAGCTATGGAAGTATTTTTTAAGGAAAAATGGAGGCAAAAGAGATCGTCCAGATGACGGAGTTATTGTTTTATCGTTACTTAGTGCTACTTATTTCGCTGCGGAATTTTCCTGGATTACCATGTACCGAAATCGCATTCCATTTATAGCGATTACTAAAGTTGACACTTATAGATTCATGAATGGTAAAGGCCCAAGAGGGTAGCGTTTCAAATTGATTAGCTCTTAAATCTAAAGTAGTAATTTTTTTGGAGTGTTGTAAATTATCTGGTAGCTTAGTCAATTGATTACCACTTAGATACAGTACTTCTAAGTTAGGAAGGAGTCCGATATTATCGGGTAAGGAAGTTAGTTGATTATCACTGAGATCTATTTCTTCTAATAACTGAAAAGCATCTATCCATTCAGGTAGCGCAGTCAATTGATTATCGCATAATCCTAACTCTGTTAGTTTGGTTAGTTGTTGTAAGGAAGAAGGAAGGCTGGTTAATTGATTACCAGCAACATGTAATCGTTGCAGATTCTTTAAAGTTCCTAGCCAATCTGGTAACGCTGTTAATTGATTATCAGTAAGATATAAAATTTCTAATTGTTCCGCTAACCGAATCCATTCTGGTAATACGGTAAAATCTTTCTTTCTAAGATTTAGAAATTTTACTTGGTGTAAGTGTTCAGAAGGGTATCCGAAATCAGATGGCCCTGGGGGATTATCAAAATGTTTCATAGGTGATGTTTATTTAGTGTACATTCTTATATACTGTGTTCGCTGACGAAAAGTTTGCTTAGGGGGGAGCGATTTTTGATTAATAATATAATTTTATTTTTAAGATATAATATAGCATTAATGTCACAGGGTATAGCTTTTGAATTTTAATGGACATATATTTGTGGGGCAACAAAGGTATTTATTACAACATCACATGAACATAAGAATTTGCGTTACTATAACTTAAATAGATATTATTTTACTAAGATAATACTGTTCCTTCTTCTAACAACACTTTCTTTATTGGAGGTACATGCCCAGCAACAGCGTACATGCGGTGTTATGGAATACATGGAAAAAAAGCTAGGAGATTCAAAACCAAGTAGACCAATTGCTCCCAACCAACAAGGTCACGCTCGATCTGCCTTACCTATTATTATCATTCCCACAGTTGTTCATATTGTTTACAGTGATGCAACACAAAATATAAGTGACGCACAAATCCTTTCTCAAATCCAAGTTTTAAATGATGATTTTCGAAGAAGAAATTTAGATGCGGCTAATACGCCTGCTGAATTTCTAGCTATCGCAGCTGACATTGAAATAGAATTTTGCCTAGCTACTGTTGATCCTAATGGATTTGAAACAACCGGGATTACTCGTACACCGACCACTACTAATTTTTTCGGACTTAATGATGAAATAAAATCTCGGGCTACTGGTGGCCAAAATATTTGGAATTCAGCTGACTACTTAAATATTTGGGTTGGGGCATTAGGTGGTGGATTATTAGGTTATGCGCAGTTCCCAGGTGCTAATCCGCTCACGGATGGGGTGGTGGTAGATTACAGGTATTTTGGTACTATAGGTACTGCCACAGCTCCTTTTGATTTGGGTCGAACAACGACACACGAAGTTGGGCATTGGTTAGATTTAAGGCATATATGGGGAGATGGAGATTGTACGGTGGATGACGGTGTATCGGATACCCCTTTAGCAGGTGGGCCAAATTATTCTTCCCTTCCCTGTACACATCCTGGCGCGAATAGTTGTATTGAAGCATCTGGAGATTTGCCCGACATGTTCCAAAATTTTATGGACTATTCTGATGATGCTTGCATGAATTTATTTACAATCGGACAACGAGATAGAATGCGTGCGCTCTTTGAGCCAGCAGGTGATCGTGTTTCTCTCTTATCTTCTCAAGGGTGTGCTAATAATGGCGTAAGCCCTACTTGCGCTGATAACTTTATGAATGGAACAGAAACAGGTATTGATTGTGGCGGAACAGATTGTGTAGATTGTAATACATTCTGTAATGATGGCCTATTCAATGGAGATGAAACGGCACTTGATTGTGGAGGTTCGTGTGAAGCCTGTCCTCCTGACCCTGGACAAACCTGTGAAGTAGCCATTTCTATTTCTGAGAGTGGCGTCTATATGGCTCTAGGTCCATCAATTGGAATGGGGGCAACTAATATAACCGCTACCCATGCTAACTGGTATGAATTTGTTGCAACAGCCAATGGCACAATAGATTTAATGACCTGTGGCAAAGAAGTAGATACTCGACTCTGGATATATGAAGGCTGCTGCGATAATTTAATACCCGTAGCCGATGCGGATGATGAGTGTGAGTTATCCCCCGGAGGTAGACCATGGGCGACTCAACTTACAGGACTAGCCGTCACCAAAGGGAAACGTTATTTTATAGAATGGGATGACCGATGGAGTTCGGATGGATTTGATTTTACCTTTACGTTTACACCAATTAGTCGTTGTACAGATGGGATCAAGAATGGAGATGAAACGGAAATCGATTGTGGGGGCCTAAGCTGTCCGCCTTGCCAAGCATCTTTAGTATTAGACAATGTAACTTGTAATGATAATGATACCCCAACCGATCCGTCAGATGATTATATTACCTTCGATTTAAATCCGATAGGAATAATGGGTACAAATTATACGATAACAGGACTTA
>CALJIY010000432.1 GCA_937973945.1 uncultured Saprospiraceae bacterium
GATTATTCTCAATAGGTACTAAACCATAGTATAATACTTTACATGTAATTATTAGATTTTTAAATTAAAACCATTAATTATGAAAAAGAATGTAGGTACTGTTGATCGATTCATTCGAATTATAATGGCAGCCGTTATTGCAATATTATTATATAGCAATAGTGTCACAGGAACAGTGGGTTTAGTCCTACTAACAATCTCAGCTGTCTTATTATTAACTAGTTTGGCAAGTGGATGGAATCTACCCTTGTTGAGATTGTTAAAAGTAAGAAGGGATTAATAGAGTTTGTGAGTTTATCTATTGCAGATTGTCCAGCCCGCATCGAGGTATATCAAATCAAAAAAAATCCGACCACCCTATTATTTTCAAAAGGGAAAGCTATTGCAAAACTTAATGGGGCGCTTCCAAAGATGGTAATAGAACAATGGATACAAGACCATGCAAAATTATAACCTGATACCTAGCTAAGAAATGAGTATAGGAACTGGGTTTTTATTTGTGATTTGGTATGAAGTAATTAAATGGAGAAATAGGAAGACTAGCTTGTTGAACGAAATTAGATAAACTACTCCCTTAATTAATAAGTTGTTTAAAAGTCACAAAAGTCTTCTATATTAATTGGTGACTATAATCATTTATTAAGCTGTCATTTGTCATTGAATACTAATTCAGAAAGTTAGTACTTGCATATAATTATTAAATCAGTTTTTACTAAAAAAAAGCATATGAAAGATTATCCAAAACGCTATAAAGAAATCGTCTCCTTAATGAAAGAAATGGGTGGAGAAATTCCCGAAACAATGACCGCATTTTCCCAATTACATCAATCGGGAATTGCGGAAGGTTCATTGAAACAATCCGTTAAAGAATTAATTGCTCTTGGAATTGCCATTACGGTGAGATGTGATGGTTGTATTGCTTTCCATGTGCACGATGCTTTAGAATCAGGTGCAAACCATGCCGAAATATTAGAAACTATTGGAGTCGCCATTTTAATGGGGGGCGGGCCATCAGTCGTATATGGCTGTGAAGCATTGGAGGCCCTCAAACAATTTGAAGCAAAAAGAAATTAGTAGTTTATTAACGATAAATACATCCTATTATGCAAATGACTATTCATGCACCCTTTGAGGTAAACAGCGGTTTAAAAAAATTGATTCACGATAAAATCGAAAAATTAAAAACCTTTTGTGATCGTATTCAAACAGTAGATATTTATTTAAAACTGAAAGAATCTACTATTCCAAATGGTAAAACAATAGAAGTCAATTTACATTTACCCAATAAAGATACTTTTGCAAAAGACACTTCAGATTCCTTTGAAAAAGCAGTAGCATTAGTAGCTGCTAAATTAGAAAAGCAACTTAAAAAACGAAAAGAAATATTAACTAAAAAGCATTAATTCTGTCACTAGACTTGTTACTAAACAAGGAATACTTATATGAATTATTTAGGAACAAGTCTACTTATAATTAAATCAAAGAGGGATGCTTTTGCAGTAAAGACATCCTATTATTTCGGCAAATAAAAGAAAAAGGTACTCCCTTTTCCATACTTGCTTTCAAAACCAATAGTCCCTCCCATCAATTCTAAATATCGCTTCACTATAGTCAATCCTAGTCCAGTTCCTTTTATATTTTCCACATTGGAAGCTCTAAAAAATCTAGAAAACATGTGTTGTCTATCTTCTTCAGGTATACCAATGCCTCGATCAATCACTTTGAATAATAACTGGTTTTTTTCTTCTGTAATAGCTAAAGTAACAGGCGCTCCATTTGGAGAATATTTAATAGCATTGGAGGTTAAGTTGATTAAAATATTCTTCAATAAATATGGATCTGTTTCAATGGTCTCTCCTACAGCATTTTTAAATAGAAATTGCTGATCTTTATGTAAAATAGCATTAATTTCTTCATGCAATTCGTCAAAAAAATTAATCAGATTAATTTCTGTTTTTTGTACCTCTATTTTTCCAGCTTCTAGTTTTTCTAAAGATAAGAAGTCATTTAAAATTTCTGTTAAGTTACGAACTGAATTCTTGATTCTCAAAACGTTCTTACCCGTTTTTTCCAAGCGTCCAGCTTGAATATACATTTCTATCAGTTCTGCGGATGACAAAATAGAACTCAATGGAGTACGAAATTCATGGGAGGCCATTGAAACAAATCGAGACTTCAAGATTCCTAATTCCTTCTCTTTATTTAAAGCCTCATGGAGTTGTATTTCTGATTTTTTTAGCGAAGTAATATCTTTTAAAACACCAAATACTCGCAGCAGTTTCCCTTTTTCATTGAATACGGGAAGTTGCACATTACTTTGCACATATTTATGGATTCCATTAGAAGTAATGATTCTATGATTAAAGGAAACTGCTAATTTATTTTCTATTGCGCGATTTATTTCTAAATTAACTTTTTCTATATCCTCTGGATGAATAAGTGAATTCAACAGTTCAACTGAAATTTCACTATCCTGTGGCAACCCATAAATCAGATACATTCCTTTAGAAAAAATCAACTTATTTTCTTTGGGAAAAAAATCCCAATGCCCCATTTTGGCAATGGATTGTGCTTCCATCAACTTTAACTGACTCTCTTTTAATTCAATAGTTCGTTCATTTACTTTTTGTTCTAAGCGCTGGGAATATTCTAATATTTTTTCCTCGCTTTCTCTTTGCTTAGTGATATCTACTCCAGAACTAATGGTACCTTGTACTTCGTCTTTCTCATTTAATAAAACTCTATTATGCCACCATATTAATTTTTTATCTCCCTTTTTCGTCAAAACAGAGTTTTCGAAATACTCTACATTTTGTTCTTTATCATTCATCAAACGATCAAATACCATCCTTACTTCTTCTCTTTCTTCTACAGGTATAAATAAGTCAAACCAATTTTCCCCAATCACTTCTTCAGCAGCTACACCTAAAATTTCTTCCCCTCTCTGATTGAGTAAAGTGATTTTTTCTTCCTTATCTATGACCACCATCAAGCTGCCTGCTATGTCTAAGTAGGTCTGGGCAGTTTGCTTCTCTTTTTCAATAGACGCTTCATATTGTTTTTCGACAGTCACATCCCTTATTGTTCCAAACAACCTAGTCATATTTCCTTTTCTATCTAAAGCAACTTCCCTAGTACTATACACATATCTGATTTCATTTTTTGCTGTGGTAATTCGATACCCAAAAGACAAAGCAATTTTATTTTTTTTAACCTGTTCAATATAATTTTTTAATAGCGATCGATCTTCAGAATAGGTATGTTCAAAAAGAAATTCAAAAGTTACTTCAAAGGATTTCGGTTCATAACCATATATACGATACATTTCATCCGACCAGTAGATTTTATCGGTTTGAATATCCCATTCAAAGTGACCAATATGAGCAAGCTTTTGCGCCTCTTCTAGTCTTTTTTGACTTCTTTGTAATTGTAATATCGTTTTTCTTTGTTGTATCGCATATCGGATAGCCCTTTCCAAAATGCCCGCAGAAAATTCACCTTTTACTAAAAAATCAGAGGCACCTGCCTCCATCGCCTCTTTATCTAACTCTACATCATCTTGTCCAGTTAATAAGATAAAAGGACTTTCCATCTCTTGGGCCTTGATTTGTCGTAACAGTTCTAAACCATCTTCTTTCCCCAAACGATAGTCTAACAGATAGACATCATGTATTCCTTTCTCAATAGCTATAATTCCTTCCGCAAAGCTAGAAACCCATTCCAGACGATACCGAGAATTGGGAATATCAGCCAAGATATCCCGCGTTATTATATAATCCTCCTCATCATCTTCAATGAGTAATATTAAAACTGGTTGGCTCATAGGTGTATGTTAGACTTTTACACTAGTTCTTTATATTAAGATTTTATCGCTTTGGTAAAGTCACGATCTCCATCCAATACTGTTTTAAACTTTTCATCGCTAATACCATTCCAGCAAAAGAAACTGGTTTTGTAATGAAGGAATTCACTCCTAACCCATACATCTGCTCAATATCTTCTTCCGCATTAGAGGTAGTTAAAACTACTACAGGAATCCCTTTCAATTTCGGGTCTTTTTTAATTTCTGCTAATACCTCTCTCCCATCTTTTTTAGGCATATTCAAATCCAATAAAATTAATTCTGGAAGGGGGTATTTTTTAGCATCTTCATATTTCCCTCTTCTTTGGAGATAATCCATTGCTTCTTCCCCATCCTCCACAAAATATAATTTGTCAGATATATGATTTTCTTCTAGCGCTTCTTCTGTCATCATTCGATCCTCCTCATCATCATCGGCTAGTAAAATGGTAATTGATTTTTTTTCTTTAGAGATGGATTTCATATCTAATAATTTAAATTAGTAATTGTGCTATTGTTCGTCTTAGTCAAAGTGTCAAAATAAAGTAGACCATTATGTTCTCTTAAGTATTGACGGTCAACGTCTTATTACTTATTACTTATTACTTCATACCTCATACTTTATACTTATTACTTCACTTAGCATCTTAAATTTCTTCCCCTTGAAGCGGTTGTTTTGTGGCCAAAGTAATTTCAAAAGTTGTTCCTTTTCCTATTTCACTTTCTGCATGTATATCTCCACCATGTCGATTGGCGATCCGTTTACAGATTGCTAGACCAATTCCTGAACCTTCAAATTTCCTTCCTTCCAGGCGTTGAAAAATCTGGAAAACTTTATCCTTGTATTTAGCATCAAATCCAATACCATTATCTTTTACAAAAATCTTTACCAAAGTATCTCCAGGGGTACTTGTTAGATGTGCAGTTTTCTGATAATGTTCACTTCTTATTTCGATAGATGGATTTTCATCTGTTTTTCGGAATTTCATGGCATTTGAAATCAAGTTTTGAAATAGTTGCCTCATTTGCGTTTCATCTGCTTCTATGATTGGTAGCTTATCTACTTTTATAGTCGCATTGCTTTTTTCAATCGCAATTTCCAAATCTGACAATACCCCTGTCAATACCTCATTCAAATCAACCATTTTAAAAGGCTTGGAACGAGTTCCCACTCTAGAAAACTGCAGTAAATCCGTAATCAATCGCTGCATACGTGTCGCAGCATTTAACATTCTATCTAAATAGTCTTTACCTTTTTCTCCTAAATTATCTCCTTCTTTAATCTTTAATCGGTCCCCAAAAGCCCTAATTTTCCGTAAGGGTTCTTGTAAGTCATGAGAGGAAACATAGGCAAAATCTTGTAATTCTCGGTTACTCCGTTCTAGCGCCTGCGCATATCGACGCATTTTTTCCTCTGCTAATTTCCGATCAGATAAATCATGTAAAATACCTGTATATATAGATTTTTGACCAAACTTAACCTCACTTACACTTAAATGAAAAGGAAAGGTGGTATCATCTTTTCGTAATCCAGTCACTTCTCGACCAATACCAATTATTTTTTTTACGCGAGTAGTATTGTGGTTTTTTAGATATTGATCGTGCTGGCCTTTATCAGGTTCGGGCATCAGCATTTTAATATTATTACCAATCACCTCTTCAGGTGCATAACCAAATAGTGTTGCAGCTGCTGGATTGATAGATTCAACAATTCCTCTTCTGCTTATGGTAATAATACCATCTACCGCTGTTTCAATAATAGCGCTCATCCGGGATTTACTTTCTATCAAATCCTCGCTGGCTTTTTTTCTGGCAGCTATATTATTGATATAAGCAATAGCCATCTTTTCTCCTTCAAATTCTGTATGTCCTAGACTAATTTCAACAGGAAAAGTTTCGCCATTCTTTCTTTTGGCAAATAAATCTAGTCCTGCACCCATCACTCTTTCAACAGGTTTTTTGTGGTAGCTATTTCGATGCTGTGCATGTCCACCTCGGAGGGCATCTGGTACTAAAACGTCAACTGATTGGCCTGCTAATTCATTGTCTTCATAACCGAATAACTTCTCTGCGAAGGTGTTCGCTTTTATAATTTTACCATCACTTTTAACGATTAAAATGCCGATTGTGGCATGCTTGAACATGGCTTGATAGATATTCTCCTCTTGCAAATTGTAAGGTTTTTTTATGTGGAAACACTAAACTTAATCAAAAATAATTAAAAGGTCTTAGTTTTTAGTTAATTCCTATCTTATTAAATTTTAAAGTCGGAGATAGTCTGTCAAAAATATACATAACCGCTTGGCAAATAGTATTTTATATATATTTTATTATTTTTATTAAACGAACTAAGCAATTTAATATTGATATTATTTCATCGCTACTAAGACAAAATTTAGAACTTATTAGTACAGGTGAGACGACTTAGGTATTTACCTTTAGTTTGATACGGATTTATAAAAAACATAAACTAAAGGAGATTTAAAGGGACATCCTACTTAGATTGGACAGTTGTGTGAAAGTCGAATTTAGATTTGACGGTGATAAAGCAGGGAACATCAATGCTGTCGAATCTAAACACGACTATCGCAAAAGCTAAAAGTGTCCAAGCTTAGAAAGAACCCATATTAAAGCATTAATGAACATGTAAATAATAACTTATAACAGTTTGAATTATTTACATGTTCCTAAGTCGTTTTGATCAATGGGGATAATTGTAAATACGCGCTTACTTTAGCTATCATTTCTTCTAGACTATACCGATCAGCATGTAATTCTAAATGCGCCACTTCTAAAGGTTCGTAAATATCTTTGAGGGTTAAATACCTCTTAAAATCTTCGTCAGTATAAGATACTGATTGTTGCATCCGCTCTTTAATAATTTCATCGTTTACCACTATGAAAATCCAAAATAATTGCTTTTTGTATTTTTTTGCTAAGTGTACGTAAGGCTTTCTTAAAGCAGCTTTATAAAAGGTAGCATCTACTATTACTTTTTTCCCTTTATGTAAATTCGACTCCGTTTGCTTAAGCATTTTAGCATAACTAACAGAAATTGTTTTATCCTCGTGCTGCCCTCTTTTTCCCATTCTTATACGAATAATTTCTGTATTTAAATGAATCGCTTTTAAATCCTTCGCTATTACTTTAGCAAAGGTAGTTTTTCCACTTCCAGGTAAACCTGTTATCATTATCAACATAACTCAATATTATAGATTTTATAATTCTATAGGCTTAGAAATTTTAACCTTAGACAAAAATAATAATTTATCCTACTCCCGATCAAAAGTCCCAGAAGATTTAAAGGCGTTAGAAGACATTACAGACGTGAATATACTAGTACATCCTGAAGGAGAAAATCAATATGAAATCGCTCCTACTAAAGCTGCGTTTAATAAATTGTTGAATACAAAATTAGTATTTGAAGAATGTGATTATTTCACGCGAGTTCAGAAACGAACGTCCGCCCTTTAATCCTTGTACATTTAAGTATATTTCATCTAAGAAATCAAGGGGTAAATTTCTTTTACCCCTTGATAGATACCGCTTCACCCTGGGACTTCCCAACACAATACAAATTTCAATTTTAAGTTGACAATAGCTTTGTATTTTTGTCTCCATGAAGAAAAACCATCCTAGTCTACTGAAGGAACAAAGTATATTCCTTCTGACACCCCCTCGAAATCGGCCGCTGACTCTCCTTGTAAAATCAAATCCTTCACCGCCATAATCAATGCTTTATTACCTGAATGGATCTCTCTTAATAGCATCATTGCTAATAGAAAAATACCTAGACCTGCTAGAAATTCCCATATTTCAAATTGTGATAGCACTATTTATATTTTTGAATAGAAAGTAGAGAGGGGGGAACAGAGACTGAAATCATTTAAAAACTAATAAATTTCATAGAATGTAAACGAAATCTACCTCTGTTCTACATAGAATTGGGAGGTAAGAAAGGACGAAATAATAAATTATACAATTATCCTTCGTTAATTTATTAATCCCTCATTCCTAATATTTTCATACTTTACTTCCCGTAAAGAATGTACGGACTTTTGCTATTTTTTGATTTTCAGTCATACTGTCTGCTGCCTCTATTCCTTTGACAACTGGTTTAAAGTTTTTATTGCTTTTAATCGCTTTTAACAAACCATTCTTTGCCTCTGCTGGCCCGAAAACAAATAACTCATCTGCTTCTTTCACAGCATCCATGATTTCTTCGTAATAAGCTTTTTCTTCGTTTTTTCTGCGCTCCAAATAATGCTTTTCGGAAATAGTATCCGTAGACCCCCAACGCAAGGAAGAAGATGAACCCCCTTTGGGCTTAGAAGTATCGACGTTTGATTGGATAATCTTATTGTCGGCCCCTGTTTCTTTTAGGGTAATAATATTCGCTGTTCGGAAGTCAAGCCAAATTCCAATTTTTGTCTTTTTCATAATTCTAATTTTAAGCATTCTAATATTTTCTAATTGATAAGACAAAGTTAGGAGGATCTATACTTATGGTTGATGAGAACTGTCATTGAAATGGAGTGACTTTTGTCATCCCCTACCCTACATCGTATACCTAATTTTGTAAGGAGGATTTACCTCTTTTGATAGAAATTAGATATGACAGCAATTGCTCAAAAAACAACCATTAATACTGTATGCCATCATTGCGGAGAATCCTGCGAGGATAAGTGCATCTTGTTAATAGGAAAATCCTTCTGCTGTGAAGGTTGTAAAATGGTTTACGAAATCCTTAATGCGAATGACTTAAACCAATTCTACGATCTAGAAGAAAAAGCAGGTATCAGTTTAAAAAACCGAAAAATAGAACAATATGCCTATTTAGATAATGAAGAAATAGTCGCCCAACTACTCAATTTCTATAATAAAAAAATTAGCAAAGTAAGGCTGCACATTCCTCAAATCCATTGTGCTTCTTGTATTTGGTTATTGGAAAACTTATATAGACTTGATGATGGTATATTATCTTCTAAAGTAAATTTTCTGAAAAGAGAAGTCTATCTCACTTTTTCGAATACGCACACTACTTTTAGAAAAATCATAGAACGCTTAGCTTCAATAGGTTATGCCCCTTCCATCAATCTAAGTGATTTGGAGGCTCCAGAAAAACAAGCAATAGATAAACGCTTTTATTATCAATTAGGCGTAGCAGGTTTTGCCTTTGGCAATATTATGTTGATGAGCTTACCAGAGTATTTTGGTCTAACCAATCCCACTTTTCGGGAAGTGTTTGGTTATTTGAATATTGTCCTGATTATACCTGTGGTGTTTTATAGTGGACGAGATTATATAATGTCAGCTTGGCAAGGATTGCGACAACAACATTTGAATATTGATGTGCCCATTTCTTTGGGTATCTTGACATTATTTTGTCGTTCTGTTTTTGAAATTTTAACGCATACAGGAGCAGGCTATTTGGATAGTCTCGCAGGTTTAGTTTTCTTTTTACTGATTGGCAAATGGTTTCAACAAGCGACTTATCATCGATTATCTTTTGAGCGTGATTATAAAAGCTACTTTCCCATTGCCGCAACTGTGCTTAAGAATGGTTTAGAAAATTCAGTCGCTATAAGTGAACTCAATATTGGCGATCAAATAGTATTGCGACAAGGAGAATTAATCCCAACAGA
>CALJIY010000433.1 GCA_937973945.1 uncultured Saprospiraceae bacterium
GTACAAACTGATTATCAGTAGTTTAAGGTTTTGGCGAAGCATCAAAATTGTTGCCTAGCGAGCTAGGTGACCATTTTGATGGGAAGCCAAGTTCTTAAAATGCTGGTTATCAGGAAGTAGAAATTTAGACATACTCTAAGCACTATTCCAACAATCCTATTAGATTTTTATTTCCCCAAGGAAACAACTATATTGGCAATCTCAAAAAAGACATATTAGCAATGGATAAAAAATTAAGAGTATTAGTAGTTGGATGTGGCAATATGGGAAGTTCTCATGCAAGAGCGTATCATCAGCTACCAGAGTTTGAAATAGTAGGACTAGTTAGTAGAGGTCCAGAAAGTAGAGAAGCCTTATCCAAGGAATTAGGCGGCTTACCTGGCTATAGTAGTTTTGACGAAGCCTTAGCTGCAACAAAGCCCGATGTGGTATCCATCAATACTTATCCAGAAACACATGCAGAATATGCCAAAAAGAGCCTTGCGGCAGGCGCACATATTTTTGTGGAAAAGCCGCTCGCAAATACGGTGGAAGAATCACAAGAGATAGTGGACATGGCATTAGCAGCAGGAAAGAAATTAGTCGTGGGCTACATACTAAGAGTGCATCCCGCTTGGTCAAAATTCATAGAGATTGCGCAGACCTTAGGCAAACCTTTAGTGATGCGAATGAACCTCAATCAACAAAGTTGTGGGACAGAATGGAAAACCCATAAAGCCTTAATGCAGACGATGTCGCCTATCGTAGATTGTGGCGTACATTATGTAGATGTGATGTGCCTGATGACAGGGGCTACTCCTGTAAGGGTGAGCGCCATAGGTGCTAGGCTATCCGATGAAATTGCCCCAGACATGTACAATTATGGGCAGCTTCAAGTAACATTTGATGATGGCTCGGTAGGTTGGTATGAAGCAGGTTGGGGGCCCATGATGAGTGAAACTGCTTATTTTGTAAAAGATGTAATCGGTCCAAAAGGCTGTGTAAGTATTGTGGACAAAGTAGCAGAAGAATCCTCAGATATTGATAGTCATACCCAAACAGGTTGTCTTAAAGTGCATCATGCCACTAGAGATGAACATGGACAATTTCTCAAAAAGGATGTATTAGTAGATACCTCAGATGAACCCGATCACGATGGTTTATGCTTTTTAGAGCAACAATATTTGTTAAAAGCGATTAAAGAAGATATAGATTTATCCGCTCATGGACGAGATGCCGTCAATAGCTTACGAATTGTATTAGCGGCAGATGAGTCCTTTAAAACTGGACAAACAGTTAATTTAGTTTAAAATAGAGCAGAGAGTAGAGAACAGAGAGTAGAGACGTATCTCGTTTTCATTCAACGAAATTTCGTTGATTTTTAAACGAAATCTATCTCTGTTCTCTGCTCTCTATTCTCTACTCTAACAAAAAAATATATGGAATTCAAAGACAAAGTAGTATTCATTACAGGAGCAGGATCAGGAATCGGACGGGTTACCGCTCAGGCATTTGCCAAAGAAGGGGGCATCGTAGTCGTATCAGACATCAACGAAAAAGGTGGTGTAGAAACAGTAAAAGCCATTACAGATGCTGGTGGACAAGCAAGTTTTATCAAGACGGATGTGGCCAATTATGAATCCGTAGAAAGTACCATCCAACAAATCATAGCTACCCACAAAAGAATAGATATTGCCATCAATAATGCAGGGATAGGCGGTGTACCTGCTCGTACAGCCGATGTAAAACTAAAGGATTGGGATAAAGTAATGGCCATCAACAGCACAGGTGTTTTCTATTGTTTGAAACTAGAAATACAGCAAATGTTAGCACAAGGAGGTGGCGTCATTGTCAATACCGCCTCCATTGCAGGATTAAGGGGCTTGCCTAGTAGTTTGGCTTATGTTGCCAGTAAACATGCTGTGGTTGGTATGACGAAAACAGCAGCCATGGAATATGCTAGACACAACATCCGTATTAATGCAATTTGTCCAGTATTCACGGTCACGCCCCTATTCGATCCTGAGGTTATGGATCAACTTTCCGCTGGTTTATCGGATAAACTAAAAAAAGGCATTCCTATGAAACGCTTTGCCGATCCTATGGAGATGGCGAATACGATGCTATGGCTATGCTCTGATAAAGCTAGTTTTGTTACGGGACATGCGATGCCAGTGGATGGTGGGTTGACGGCTTAAAAGAGACCGCTGCGCTGTCAGATCGCTACGCTGTCAGAACAGAGATCGCTGCGCTGTCAGACTTATGACGTTGACCTCGATGCAATACGATCATCATACTGCATCGAGATTACAAACCATAGCCGTCAGATTAAGAGACGGACTGTTGATGGCAGAAACTTAGAAAGTGGCTGTCATCTGGGTTTCTGGGAAAGATGACAGCCATTTTGAAAATTTCTGCCATCTACCTTCGCTCTATAACTGACTGGTAATCAAGAGCCTTCCTGATAGCCTAACGGCTATGTTTACAAACCTCAACGGTCCTATATTATAATATTTACCAAAGAATTTAAAAGTGTACGGTAACGAAAGCGATGTCAACATTTTTTAGCTAATGACTTTACAATAAACAAAATAACATAAAAAATAATTTTACAAATGAGTAAAATAATTTTATAAAATTATCATGAAAGAAATACGCCCTGCTGCCACCATTTTATTACTTAGACTACATCCGCAAAATGGATTAGAAACCTTATTATTAAAAAGAAACAAGAAATTGAAGTTTGGGCCAGGCTTTTGGGTTTTTCCTGGTGGGAAGATCGAGGAAGCAGACATAGCCGCAACAGACAGCGAAGAAGCGGCTGCCAAACTAGCTGCCGTCCGAGAAGCAAAAGAAGAAGCAGGATTGGACTTATCTACCGATGCCCTTACCTATTTTTGTCATTGGACGACTCCTATTATCCAACCACGCCGTTTTTCCACTTCCTTCTTTTATGCCTTTATAGAAGATGGTTCTGTGGAAATCATTATTGATGATAGTGAAATCAAGGATCACTTATGGATCACACCTAAAGAGGCGCTTGCCAAAAGTAAGGCTCGTACGCTTCCAATCATGCCGCCTACCTTCTTGGCGCTACAAAGAATTCAACATTGCACGACGAATGAAGAAGTACTAGCAGAATTCAAAAAATACCAACCCCGTGTATTACCGACTATAGGAATGAAAGATAAAATCATTTACTGCCTATACGAAGGAGACGCTGGCTTTAAAAATGGAGATGTTGACTGTGCTGGCCCTAGGCATCGACTAGTTGGACCTATGGATGGCAACTATACTTTTGAATATTCTGCCGATTGTGAGGTGGCGGCTGTGAATGGAGGGAACCATGTGTAGGGAGGAGGTACGGAGAGTAATTAGAACACTGAGGCACTGGGGGCACGGAGTTCTTAACTCTCATGATATAAGGAAATTTCTTTAACCTTGCACCTTCTCTAGATTCTAAGTAATATTAGGTGGCTTATAAAATGAAAAAACTCCGTGCCCCTGTGCCTCAGTGTTCTTATTTACCACTCCTTTTTCCTCAATACGGGCAATACCGACAACCACTCCCACAACATGTCCCTCTCTTCAAATGATACCAAGTAGACATGACGAGTAAGCCGTTTTCGATATAATAATCGATCCCTTCTTCCATTTTTTGGCGGTCTGTAGCATAGGAAGGGGCTTCATTAATTCTTTTACCTTCCTTCACTTCTATTGCATATTGCTGAATGGCGGCTTTTATTTTGCTCTCCATGCAATTGGAACACAAACAAGTATTTACTGCATCCACAACTAAAATTGGAGGATATTTGGTACACCAACAGGTAGTTGGCGATTCTATAGAACAGGTAAAATTTTGTTTACACGTAGCGCATTCTTGCTGCATATATTACTTCTCTTTGATATTCATAGACTAAATCTAGCTTGCAAAATAGACATAATTTAACACGGATTTTACAGATTGTATAGGTCGTCTGTGCTAGATGTGTTCTCTAGGTCGTGAGCGTGATATGCCAGTATTATAACTGTCAACATTAACCATTACCTACAAAGATCCATATAGTTACGAAGTAGCTCCACACTGAAGTAGAATGTATTTAGTATAAAAAAATGTCAACGTCTAGATACACGACCTACAAAGATCCAAAAAAAATCCGTGTAACTACGAAGTAGTTCCGCGTTGAATTATGTAACACAGGCAGCCCTAAAAACACAATTTTAAACAACTTCCAAAAAAAAACACAACAAACCTCTTTTTTTGATAACTTTAGGAAAAATAAAATATCATGTCGACCATAACAACGAAATACAGAAACTGCCACCTATGCGAAGCCATGTGTGGATTAGAAATAAAAGTCCAAGACAAAGAAGTCATCAGCATCAGAGGCGATAAAGAAGATCCATTTAGCAGAGGACATATCTGTCCAAAAGCATTAGGCTTAAAA
>CALJIY010000434.1 GCA_937973945.1 uncultured Saprospiraceae bacterium
GCAGGAAGCATTAGAAAGCCTAGATCTAAATGCCATGACGCCTATTGAGTGTATGATGAAGTTGAATGAATTGAAAGGCTTATTGTAAGATGTCAGAGGTCAGATCGTTCTAGTTAGCTTAGGCTAACGGAACTGTCAGAGGTCAGATTTATGACGTAGACAATAGGATGTACCTGAGGACATTGTATTGAATCTACCGTCAAGTGAAACGACCGTCTACCCAAAAAAATAATAAATGCCAGTAATAAAAGCAGTAGAACCATTCCAATTCAAGCAATTTGCAGTAGCACAAGACCAATGTGCAATGAAAGTGGGTACGGACGGTGTGCTATTAGGTGCATGGGCTTGTACGGATAAGATACAAAAGGTGTTGGATGTTGGAACTGGTAGCGGGGTCATTGCAATAATGATGGCGCAAAGAATTCCGAATGCGATGGTTCACGCTATTGAAATAGAGGAGGCAGCTTATATTCAAGCGGCAGCTAATATGGAGGGATGTGAATGGAGTGATCGTTTGCAACCGATTCATCAATCCATACAGGATTATGCGAAATTAAGCCGAGAAGAATATGATTTGATTATTAGTAATCCTCCTTTTTTCTCTGGAGGTACTTTTTCCTTAGATGAGAACAGAACGAATGTGCGTCATACGGTTAAGCTGCCACATGGAGATTTGTTGAGTGCTGCTAGAAAATTGCTGTCTAAGGAAGGGAAGCTTTGTATCATTTTGCCCTATATTGAGGGGTTACGTATTCAAGAAGTGGCTAAGACTTATCGATTATACTGTTCTAAGATTACCGAAGTGGTTTCTCGTCCAGGACAAAAAGCAGAGCGCCTATTAATGGAATTTAAAAAAGCAGAGTGTGCGGAAATTGTCAAAGATGAAATGTCTATTTATGGGGAGGCAAAAGGAAAAAAATATTCTGAAAAGTATATTGAATTGACTAAGGCGTTTTATTTAAAAATGTAGATTGTGTTAGAGTATAAGGCTATATAGGAGACATAATTTTGCTTTTCACTGAGTAGTAGATTCCAAATCCAAACATCCAAAAACTGAATGCTAAAAGTAGGTACATTGAGATTGAATTTCTATCTTTTTTTCTTACAGAATTATAAATTTTTATATCGAGATAATCTTGATCGTTGTCTCTTAAACCATAAATAAAAATAGTCTCTTCTTCTTTTTTAGCTAGTTTTGAATCTTCTTTTTTTTTTATATCAATTGAAATAGAATCTCCAATTTGCGTGTTTTTCCGAAGTGAGTAGGAGTTAGCACTTTTAATTGCAATTCCACTTAATTTGAAATTAATATTTGGATAATTTTGTAATTTTATCAAAATGAAATTACCTGATCTTCGCTTCCATTCTTTTCTTAATTCGTTTGTGACTACACCATTAATTGTTTGAAGGTCCTCTTTTTTTATTTCGTAATTTCTATTTAACCATAAATTTCCAAAAAAAAGAATAAATACTATACCTGCTAAGATAAACCATATTCCAACTTGCTTTTCTACTTCGGATTTATCACGTTGCTTTTCTAGTTGACTTCTTTTAATCTTTTCTTTTCTTGTCAACTTTCGTTTCTTCATTCTTTTGCGTGCTAAGCTATAGTAAAAAATGTCTATTATTCTAATCTAAAATTTAGGCGGAATGACATTTTTAAAATGCCCATTCAACTGTGCCCTTTCTCGACTCTTTTCCATACTCGCCAAAGTCGGCAGTAATTTTTTAAGATGTGCATAAACAAATTCTTGTCGCTCCAATTCTGAAGGAACGACTAATAGGGCATACTCCTGTTCAATATCCAGACCAATATAGTGGGCAATATCATACATTCTAAAAGTATTGGCCGAATGAGGGGGCTTTTTCTTAATATCTAATAAATTATAGAGTCGTACTACTTGATCTAGAATTTCTCCATTCAGGGAAAGATCAAATTCGTCATCTAATGCTGGTCTAGTGATGTCTGCGCCAGGGTATAATTTATTTGGCGCTTGTGCATAAAATTTCGTCATCTTAAATAAACCGATACCTTTCGTTTTGATGTCCATTTCTCCATTCTCTTTCAGATTTTCTATGCTTAGTAATTCTAATTCAGTACCAATCGGCATGATCTTATCTCCAATATAAGCTGGAATACCAAATGTAATTTTATTCTCCTCACACTCTCTGATTAGCTGCTTGTATCTTGCCTCGAAGATATGCAGGTTTAGTCTTTCTCCTGGATAGACTACTAGTTGTAAAGGAAAGAGTGGGAGGAAGTCAGTCATTTTTTTTTTTAGAGGTCAGACGTCAGATCGTTCTAGTTAGCTTGCGCTAACAGAACTGTCAGAAGTCAGATGTATGATGTTGACCTCTTGAATAGAAGTCAGAGGTCAGAACGCTGCGCTGTCAGAAGTCAGATTCATGATGTTGACCTCATAGATGAACTATAGGATTACTTTGCTTTCAGCATTCCCGTAGTCAACATCATAAGTCTGACAGCCTAGCGTTCTGACAGTTCCGAAGTATTTCGGGACGGTCTGACAGTGTAACGGTCTGACAGCGCAGCGATCTTTTATTATTGATTCAACCAAGCCTTAAAATGCTTAGCATTAGCAGAACTTACGATAATATCCCTACTTGCCTCAGGTTTTAAATCTACTTTAAAACGGCTTTTAGACAGGGTGGTAATGCCATTTAAAGCCTCAAAGTTAGCAATAAAACTACGGTTGAGTTTGAAAAAAGGCTTAGGATCTAGCAATTCTTCTAAATCACTTAGTTTATAATCTACAATATACCGAGTACCATCCACTTTTGTTAAATAGACATATCGATCTTCTCCTTCAAAGTAGGCGATTTGATCTGTTTTAATACTCATGATACGCGAACCTCGATTGACAATAAATCGTTTTTGGTATTCTTTTTTTTCTGCTTTTACAAGATTTTGTAACTGCCCATAATCCATACTTACCGACTTAGGGAAAGACTTGAATTTTTCTATACTTTGCTCTAGATCTTCTTTATCTATAGGCTTTAATAGATAATCTATACTATTCACTTTGAACGCTTTCAAGGCGTATTTGTCGTAAGCAGTGGTAAATATAATGGGGGTGGTGACTTCTATTTGATCGAATATTTTAAAACTCAAATCATCCGCTAAATGGATATCTAAGAAAATGAGATCTGTTTTATTTTGTTGGAGCCATTCTACAGTCCTTTTAACAGATTCTAATTTTGCTTGAATTTGGATGGAGGCATCTATTTCTAACAAGGATGCTTCCAAATTTTCTCGAGCATGTTTTTCATCTTCTACTATTAATACTTTCATTGGAATAAGTTTATCCATCGTTTTATTATTTCTCCTTACTTAAGTAAAGGACTAAATAATTTCTTGACTAGCCAAAATGAGGAATATATTTTTCATTCGTTACTTACTAACAGTTTCGAATTTTATCCGTAAACTTGTTTTCATAACGTTATCCTTATTTAGCTTATGCGGATTTATGAAAAAATAGCCTTTTTAACTCTCTAGAAAGGAAGAACGGCTGTATCCTTCACGTCACGAAACTAATATATATATGAAAAAGAAGCAACTTAATAAGCAATACATCAAGAAGATTAAGAAAAAAGTACGGTCTTTAGAAGCTTCTTTGGAAGATTTTAAAATAAAGAAATCAGTGGCGGATGATATGTTGCAAGAACAGTTAGAATTGTGGGACGAGCACCTAAGACCCTATGAGGAGGTGTACGATAAGGCTAAGCGCAAGGTGAAAAACAGGAAAAAGTCTATTGCTGTCTTAAAAAAACTATTAAAACAATGGAAAAAGAAAAAGAAGAAACCTTCTAAAAGTAAAGAATCAGGTAAAAAAAATCCAGTACCTGCACCAGCAAGATCCCTGTCAGCAGTAAAAGAAAGTGATTTAAAGAAAATCGAAGGAATAGGCCCTAAAATCGAACAATTATTAAAAGCTGCGGGTATCAAAACGTTTGAAAATTTAGCCACTATGCCGGTAGCTAAATTGAAAGACATTCTACATGCAGCAGGTTCACGATTTAAAATGCACCAGCCTGATACCTGGCCAATTCAAGGCGATTTAGCAGCAAAAGGGAAATGGCAAGACTTAAAAAAACTACAGGATAAGTTAAATGGTGGCAAATAAAGGAAGGTATACTTCTAAGCTTGGACACTTTTAGCTTTTGCGATAGTCGAATCTAAATTCGACTTTAACATAACTGTTTAAACTTAAAAGGATGCCCATAGCAAAAAAAATAGTCTTGATTGTCAACGTCTTGTAGGCAGTCAAAATTCACAATTCTCCATTCAGAATTAAGTCTAGTTAATAATTAATCTTTCTATTAATATACACCACAGCTTCTTGTACTGTTTTCAATTCTTCTGCTTCCATAATAGGTATTTCTACAGAGAAAGCCGCTTCTAATTCAAGTACTAATTCTGCGAAATCCAAGGAATCAAGCCCCAGATCCTTTATAAAGGATGCTTTGGAGGTCAAGGCTTTTTCAGAAATCCCCATGTTGCTTAAGATATCTATTACTTGTTTTTGTATATTTATTTGCGTCATTTATGCTAGTTTGAGTTGCTGTATTTGAATCTAGTGTAATCACTATTTCCAGCTAGATTTTTGAGTAGCGGTATAAATCCGCTTTCCTACCAAAATAAACCCTAATAATAAGGTATAAAGTAAGGTGTAAGACATATAGGTTTTTGTTAATGCAGTTTTATTGCTGATTATTCGGGTACAAAACTAAGTATTAAGACTTTAAGAAATGAATCTTAGTAACGATGAAATAATTATTGTTTTATCGTTACTTAAAGTTCATGAATCACAAATGTCTCATTTAGATTTTAATAAAGCGTCTTATTTAGATTAATAAATTGTAAAATGATGTACAAGGAATTAGTTTTCTTATTAACGATGCTACCCATATGCTTTATTTTGCAACTTGATATATAATATTAACTTTACATTCGTTTCGTCGTAATTCAGTCAAATTTTAAAAATGAATGAAGGATATTTAGGTTTTACATGCTCCAATAAACAGGATACTTATTCTTTTTATTTAATAGGGTTGTTTCTAAATAATAAACACATATCTGAAAATATCTTTTTCCGCTAGTTTCCTCCAAAAAATAAGTCCGTAGCTAGGCTATGCACTGATTTTTTGTAGAAAACTAACAAAAAAATCTATAATTCATATACGTATTCCTTATTTAGGAACAACCCTAATGGCCTAATTTTTTCTATATCTAAACTGTAATATTGAAGTATGAAACAACTTCATTTTTTAATTAAGAAGTAATCTGTCTTTATGTTTGAATTTCTGCTAACGCATAATAATACCGATAATCCTACAGCATTAAGTATACTGATCACGGTTCTGTTCTCTTTTTGTTTATCCTCTTTATTAGTAATTACCTATGATTTTACTACTAAAAGTATCCATCGACCGGCTCATTTTATGCAGGCATTAGCATTGGTGTCCATGGTGGCAGCTACGGTGATGCAGGCCATAGGGGATTCCTTAGCTAGGGGATTGGGGATGTTAGGGGCTTTATCTATTATCCGATTTAGAACGGTGTTGGATGATCCTCGGAATATGACGTTTATGTTTGCTTCTTTAGCGGTGGGCATTGCTACAGGGGTGTATGGTTTTACAATTGCCTTTATTGGCACCATCTTTTTTTGTTTAGGGGCTATTATTTTACGATTCTCCCCACTTTCTAATACTAAAGAATTAATTGGTTCTTTAAAAATTGAATTACCCAAAGAAGGCAATGAAGAAAATGAGTTCAATAAAATATTAGATCGGCATTGCCACCATTATGAATTGGAACAGATTCGTTTTATGAACACTAGGAAAAAAGACCCCGTTTTTGATCCTGCAGGGAACCTGATTGAAGAGGAATCTAAAGAACATCTAAAAGAATTAAGCTACTTAATTCGCTTGAAGAGAAATAAGACTATTGAGGAGTTTGTTAAAGAAATAAATACCTTAGAGACTATTGGCGATATACGCTTGCGATTTGAAAAGAAGGCGATGAAGTTGTAAGCCATTTAGACAAGGTATTAGAGATAAACAAAAACAAAAGTATGAAGCATATTAATTTTTACTACATTGCTATTGTAGGAATAGGACTACTACTATGGAATATTGATAGTCAACATGGTGGAGAGATTGCTTCTTTTTATGGATTTGCAGAAAATAAAGAAACAGAAATTAACTTCAACTATTCTGTGGTAGTGGGAGACATTAAGGTGAGACCTGGAGAATTTGTGAAAGAAGGAACACCATTAATTGATTTATATCGAATCAAAGCTAAGGAGGTGATGGCAGATGAATCCTATAAAATAGCAGATTTAAGAGCTAAGGAAACGATTTGGAGAACGGAGATGGAAAATGATCTGAAACAGTTAGGACTCAAAAAGAAATTGGAGGTAGATAAAATTAATACCGCTATCCAAAAATTAAAAGAACAAATCGCATTTGATCAATCCCTTTACAAAGATTTAAAAACGGTACAGACTTCTGAAAAAAAATATGCGCCGCTTTCCAGTAAAATTGATGCATTAGAGCGGGAATTGACTTTAGTGGAATCTAGCTATGCGAATCAAGTAAAAGCTTTAGAAGTAGAACTTTCTGTGGGGAAAAATCCCTATGCTATTGCGGTGGAACGACTACAAGCGGAGCAACAATTTACGGAAGCTACTAAAAAACAATTTAGCCAAATTACTGCCCCTACTGATGGTGTGATTGGAAACATTCATTGTAAGGAGGCAGAACACATCCCTTCTTATAAAACACTGGTTACCTTTTATGAACCGAATCCAACCTTAGTGAAGGGTTTCGTGCAAGAAGATTTACTCTTACACGTCAGCTTACAAGATACCTTTTTAATCCGATCTACTAAAAATCCGGACATGAACTGTAAAGGAGAAGTCATAGGACTTGGTTCGAGAATTGTAGAAATTCCAGAGCGACTCCGCAAGGTGGCTGGAATGAAAACCTATGGCAGAGAGGTCTTAGTCGCTATTCCAGCTGATAATCAATTCTTACAAAAAGAAAAAGTGATCTTGGAATTTATGAATGATTTAAAGATCAACACAACGACCACCAGAACTAGTAAGTCATTGGTAGATTTAGAAAAAGGAGTAGTCAAATGAGGAGTAGTCATAAATACCTGTTGGTCAGTATATTATTCAGTGGCTGGTTGTGTTCCTTAAAAGCGCAGTCCACAATCAACTCTACTGAATTTATTCAACAATATATTTCGCTTGTCCATGCTGATAATAATGCGCTGCCATTAACAGATAATTTTAAAGCCGCTTGGTTAGACGAACTACAGTTTAGAACTCGAACTAGAGATTTTGATATTAATCAGCAACGTTATTCCTTTAGGTTTAAACCCTCTACGAAAAAAATTAGATCGGCGCAGACTAATTTGTCCAACTTATTAGAAAAAGAATTTCTATTAAAAAAAGCAGCCTTGGGGAATTCACTTTTGGTGCTAGCCTATAAGGACTGGTTGGAATTGGTCACACTGAAAAAGAAGATAGCCATCGATGAAAACCTTTTAGTGATTTATGGAGATATAGAAAAAGTGTTACTCAAGTTAAGTCAATACGAGAAATTGAATGTTAAAGAATTTCTAGAAGTAAAACGAGATATTTCTGAGACTACGATTGATATTCAAGCAAGTAAAAAAATCATTGTAGACTACTTAGCGGAGACTAGAGTCAACGATCTTGACTTCCTATCCATAGCAGACATTAGATCTAACCTAGCCGAAATAAACCTGTCTAATCCTTCCAGAATATCAGAGGAGCAAGAATCAGTCAAACAGGCAGTCCTGGAGGCAGAAATGGCATTGGAAACAGCAGAACAACAACGACTCCTTGATTTTTTTCAAGTTCAATATGATGGTCCTCATACAGATGATCTACAAGAGCGAGTCTCCATCGGGGCGAGTATCAATATCCCGATTTCTTCTAAACGGAACCTAAAGATGCAAGAGTTGGAATTAGAACAACTTTTGTTGTCGGAAGAAACGAAAGTGGATCAAATGCTCCAAAGAGATAAAGTAAATAGAAGAAAGATTAAGTTGGAACGTTTACTAGATCATTACGAATTGACGAAGGTCCAACTAGAGGTACAACAAGAGGAAGCATTTAAAATTCTTTCTAAAATGACTCAAGAAGAAGGGGTGACTCCTTTGCTACTTTTATATCATAAAGTAGAGGAGGAAAAACAAGCATTGGATGTATTGAAATTAGAATCAGATATTTACGATGCCTATATTGATTATTTAGATGAATCCGAGAACTTATATGTGGTGCCTTTTCGTAATTTTTTGGTGGCAAACAACTAGGTAGGTAGGAAGTAAGTTCTTAATGATGAATTAAAAATGATGAATGATGAATAGCCAACAGGATGTACCTACTGGATTTTTAACGTTTAGTGGAGTCATTATTTCTCATTGAGAACTTACGGCATGATGTATTAAATCGTTGACAATCAATGTTTAAGATGTAGTAAGCGGCATCCTTCTACGCTTGGATAGCTGTGTGATAGTCGAATTTAGATTCGACGGTGATAAAGCAGGGAGCATCAATGCCGTCGAATCTAAACACGACTTTTGCGAAAGCTAAAAGTGTCCAAGTTTAGAAGGGTACCTGTAATGAGCCGCCTCCTTTTTTACTTACGGAATAAATTTGGGATTTGGAATTTGGGATTTGATATTTAACAAAAGATGGAACAAAAATACTACCTCTTATACAAACCCTTTGATGTATTAAGTCAATTTACTAAAGAGATTCCAGAACATCGAACACTGAAGGATTGCTATGATTTTCCACCTGACGTGTATCCAGTAGGAAGATTAGATCGAGATAGTGAAGGACTGTTAATATTGACGAATGATAATCATTTAAAGCATAGGGTCTTAGATCCTAGCTTCAAGCATCAACGCACTTACTTGGTGCAAGTAGAAAATGTCCCCACACCAGAAGCTATGCAACAATTAAGAGATGGCGTGTCTTTTCGGATTAAGAAGAAAAACTACACCAGTCGACCTGCAAAAGCTACTTTGCTGTCAGAACCACCTTTATTTCCAGCAAGAGTTCCGCCTATACGGGAACGCAAGAATATCCCTACAGCTTGGATCGAGTTAAGCTTGACGGAGGGAAAAAACAGACAAGTACGGCGAATGTGTGCAGCAGTAGGGTTTCCGGTTCTACGGTTAGTTCGAACTAAAATAGAAGCTTTATCTTTGGGGAATTTAGAAATAGGTGGTGTATTGGAATTGGATAAAGGTAGTATCTATAAAAAAATAGGAATAAAATGACAAGTTTATCCAAAGATCAAAAGTAGTTGACACTTTCAACCTCAATGTCAACTTCAAATCATGACGATGACCTAAAAATAGGCTGTCAACATCCTGTTTTTGAGGTTGAATTTAAAAAGAATTAACTGTCAACCATATAGATAAACTTGTCAAAAAATAACGAAATTTATTCGGTTTTTAAACGAAATCAGTCTCTACGCTCGCTTCTCTGCTCTCTGTTCTGATACTAATGCAGGCATAAAACCTGTCAAAAAAATGACATTCTAAAGAAAACAAAATCCCACCTTGTTATTTATTATTGCAGCATGAAATTGAAAAACGACCTTTTAATCAGAACCGCTTTAGGCGAAGATGTAGAAAGACCGCCTGTTTGG
>CALJIY010000435.1 GCA_937973945.1 uncultured Saprospiraceae bacterium
GATATGTTCTTAGGAATGCCTACAGATATGTTATTACCAGGAGAGACATTAGCTGTAGAAGTAACAGTAGAATTAGATCCAAGTGCAGCAGGTGCAGATAGCCCATTAATGAATCAAGCTACTGCCTCTGGTAAAGATCCAAATGATACGGTAACAGAAGATGATTCTGACAATGGAGCAGACCCAGATGGAACAAATGAAGAGGGTGGTCCAGATGATCCAACGCCATTAGATTGCAAGCCAGCAAAAATGAGTATCACACCAGATGCCATTACTATTTGTGCAGGAGAAGATGTGTCCTTGAGTGTGACTAGTGATATTGCATGGGCGACTTATAAGTGGGAAAATTTAAACCAATCTGGCGTAATAGCTTCTACAGATCAAAATCCTACTTTCACAGATATACCAGTAACGACAGATTTTGCCGTATCTATTTGCCCAACAGATGGCGAATGCTGGACAGGTTTAACAGATACTATTACCATAACAGTCATTCCAACAGCAACAGCTCCTGTTGTAACAAACATAGCAGTATGCGAAGGGGATTTAATCCAATTGACAACGACAAGAGTAGGAGTAGATAATTACAATTGGACAGGACCAAATGGCTTTAGTTCAACAGACCAAAATCCTTTTGTAACAAATGTAGCGACCGTGACTGATGCGGGTACGTATCAATTAATTACCACCGTAGAAGATTGCCCTTCTGAGCCTGCATTTGCAACAGTCATAGTAGATGAAATTCCAGAAACGCCAACACTACAAGTGAATGGGCCAATATGTGCAGGAGATAGTATCGTACTTTCTACCAGTGCTGTTTGTGATAGCTATCAATGGATCGGTCCAGATGGTAATAGTACCAACACCTTGTCCAATCCTTTGTTAACGACTTTAGTAAATACGACGACTATTCCACCAGCAGATAGTGCCTACGATGCAGGTCTATGGACGGTGATTTGTATCAATGGAAATGGATGTGCTTCTGCGCCATCTGCTGCTGTTGAGCAAGTGATTAATACGGTACCAAATACACCAACGCCTAATTATAGTGGAGCAGTATGTGAAGGTAATGCGATCACTTTATTGACAGGCGGCGCTTATGAAGCCTCTGTTACCTATGCTTGGTATACGGTTGATCCTGAAATAGAGGTAACTGCAACACCATTTACAACAACAGCCGAACCTATCGTTAATGATCTCTTAGCAGGTACTTATGAGTATTGGTTAGTGGTTTCTAATAACAATTGTTCTTCCCCATCGGCTTCCGTAATCGTAACGATTAATAAATTGCCAATAGTTGCAGCGGAGAATGATGGAACGGAGTGTGTTATGCCGATGACAGATATTAATTTGCGGGCTACCCCAGACGGAGGTGCAATGCCCTATCAATATCTATGGACAGGACCAAATGATTTTAATGCGATTACACAAACGGTTATTCTTCCAAATGCGACGAATGAGCTTTCTGGAAATTATGTAGTGGTTTTAACAGATGCCAACGGCTGTACTGCTGAAGCATTGACGAATGTAGATATAACCGTCGGTCCTGATGAACCATTTTTATCTGGAAATGGTCCACTGTGCTTTGGAGAATCCTTCCTCCTTTCTGCTGAGCCAACTTATACAGGGGCAGATGTTCATTATGAATGGTTTGGACCAAGAGGGACAACAACAGGAGGAGCTTACCCAGATGCACCAACTTTAAAGATAGATACGACTAGCATGTTAGATGGAGGCGCCTATAATTTACAGGTAACAATAGACGGTTGTGCTTCTGTTATATCGCAGCCTTACGAATTAATTTTAATTACCCCTCCCAATGCACCAATAGTAGAAGATGTAGCGATTTGTTTGGGCGATTTATTACAAATTGCTACAGAGACTACAGCAGATTCATATGTGTGGACGGGTCCGAATGGCTTTACTTCTAGCGACCAAAATCCATTTGTTTCTTCCAATGCTAGTATTACAGATGTTGGGACGTATGAAGTAAGAATCGTGCAAGGTAATTGTATTTCTGAGGCGGCTACGGTCAACGTGACGATTAACTCTTTAGAGGAAGCACCAACTTTACAAGCAAATACGCCAATCTGTGAAGGAGATAATTTGGTGCTTCAAACAAGTGCGATTTGTGACATGTACATCTGGATTGGTCCAGATGGTAGTAGTGTGACTACTTTATCGAATCCACTATTGGTTACAGATATAAATACGACTACAATTCCAGTTGGAGATGTAGCTTATGACGAAGGCATTTGGACATTGATTTGTCAAAATGGAGAAGGCTGTAATTCCGCAGCTTCTGAACCAGTGGAAGTAGTGATCAATAAGATTCCAGATGCGCCATTACCTAAAAATAATGGGCCTGTTTGTTTCGGAGAGGAGATGATCTTAAGCGCAGGCGCAGACTATCCAACTGGTACTACTTTCCAATGGTATAATAGTAATCCTGCCACAGGAGGGACGATCATATCCAACGAACAAAATCCATCATTTTCAAACTATACTGCACCAGGAAATTTCTTCTACTGGTTGACAGTAACTATAGATAACTGTACTTCACCTGCTGGGATCACATTAGCGGTCATTAGAGATTTACCTACTGTGACTGCATCCAATAATGGGACAGAATGCGTTAACCCAACAACAGATTTAATTATAAGCTCCGCACCAGCAGGTGGTGCAGCCCCCTATACTTATTCTTGGACAGGACCAAATGATTTTGCTTCCATAGAGCAAAATCCCGTTTTACCAAATGCGGGAGATGATTTATCAGGTTCTTACATTGTAGTCATCACAGATGCGAACGGATGTACTGCAACAGCGGAAACAATAATAGATGTAACTGGCAATCCTAATAGACCTAATTTGGTTTACACAGGAGCAAACTGTGAAGGTCAATCTAGTACCTTAAGTATCCAAGAATTCGCTGGAGTAGCTGTTAATTATAACTGGTTCAAAGATGGAATAGCCATTGAAAATATAGGGAATCAATTAATATTGAACCCAACAACGATTGCAGATATAGGAGACTATTATGTATTGGTTGAAGTGGATAGCTGTACGACAATATCGGATACCTTAACTGTAGAAGTATACGAGCAACCTACTGCAAGTATTGCGATGGTAACGAACCAAGATTGCGTCGTAGGTTTAGAAGAACTAATGTTAATTGCTTTACCAGCAGGAGGCAGCGGTGATTATATTTATACCTGGAGTGGACCAAATGATTTTGTGTCAACAGACTCCATTGCCACCCTAATTAACATTGATGCCACCAGCAGCGGAACTTATACTTTGGTGGTGACAGACAATAATGCTTGTGTAGCTGCAAGGGTATCCCAGACAGTTGATGTTACAGATGGAGTTTTAGAACCAACGATCAATATATCAGACTTAAGTTGCGAAGGAGGAGAGGTCAAGTTAAGTATTCCTGTTTATAGTGGAAGTAATGTTACTTATACTTGGTCTACGCCAACAACAACGAATATAACTGGATTGAATACGAATGAATTGATTATTAATCCAATACAAAATTCGATTCATGCAGGGAATTATTCTGTCTTGGTGCAAGTAGATGGTTGTGAAATATCTTCTGATACTTTCGACTTAAATTTACTGCCATCACCTGTTACCCTGCCAACAGCGACAGAGGTAAATATATGTTCCCTAGGAACTTTATCGTTATTTGCCAATGCAGAAGGTGTGGTGGAATATCAATGGTCGGGACCAAATGGATTTACAGCAGATGTGGCAGATCCATTAAGGTATGAAGTGACCAATGCAGATAACGGATTATATGGAGTGACCGTTACTAATTCAAGTGGTTGTACGGCTTCTGGAATGGTTGAAGTGACTAATATTCAAGAAGAAAATCCGCTACCAACCATCATTAGCAATAGTCCAATTTGTGAGGGAGATAGTATTGTGTTGATAACAGGAACTGAAGGAACACATTTTGAATGGATCGGTCCATTAGGATCGATAGATACCTTAGCAGCAGGAGAAACATCTGCTCCGCAATATATTATTGATTTTGATCTTGACGTTCCGAATATTACTTTTCTTACAGATCAATTAGCAGAGGTAGAAGGAAATATATTGATGAATGATGGCTCTGGAACAGACGCAGGTTTTGATTATACCATTCAATTAATCGTTACAGGAGGCCCAGATGGAACTAGTATAATAAATTTTCCAGATACTAGTACTTTAGCAGTTTCTTTATTTGATCAAGCAAATACGAATATAGGTCTTTCTGGCGGAGACACCGCCTTAAGATTGTCATTAGCAGGACGAATAGGAAATCGTCAATCTCTTTATACAAGAGATCCAAGTACTAAATTAAACTTTAATTTCCAATTAAATAGTGGAGAAAAGATTAAGAATGTTACTTATGAAATAGGAGATATAGATTATAATTTTGAAAGTTCAGATACGGCAAGTCCCTGTTTTGAATTAGGGGAACCTAATAATTATAATTGCCAATATTCCTTTATAGATCGAATTACCTTCTTAACAGATATAGCGAATAACGATTATACCTTACTAAGTGCCAAAGATATTTATCAAGTAAATGAAGGACAATTTTATAGTAGGTTTGCTGATGCCAATGATAATCAGCGTCCCGATTTTGCGGATGACGGTGGCATTGATGGAACTGGTCTAAGTGGTAAAATTCGTGTATTCAATCCGAATGCTGTGACGGCTATCGAATTTGTTTACGATGATCCAGGTTTCGGAATAGAAGGAGATGCAGATGGCTATCACGACTTTGATGCTGGAAATTCCTTAGTCTCGCTATTATCAGGAATGACTTTTGATATAGCAGAAGTTAAGCAAGGAGATACCTTAGTGATTGCACCTGATGACCCAAATTATTTACCAGGAGAATGGCGCGTAAAAGTAACAGGTACAAATTGTTGTACGTCTGTTTCTGATCCAATAGAAATAGAAATTAACGAAATTCCTACAACACCGCTTCCTAAAAATAGCAGCCCAGTTTGTTTAGGTACTGAAGTGATGGTATGGTCAGGAGCAGACTATCCAGAAGGAACTATCTTTAATTGGTATGATGCCGATCCAACATTAGGAGGAAGTCCAATTACAAATAAAACCAATCCAATCTTTAATGATTTTGCGGATACAGGGGAGTATACTTATTGGTTGACGGTAACCATAAACGGTTGCACTTCTCTTGCAGGCTCAACAACAGTGACCATCAATGAACTTCCTTCTGCTACTATTGCAGTCGTGGCAGACCAAGCTTGTGTGGAAGGTTTGGAAGAGTTACAATTAGTAGCCTTACCTATAGATGGGCAAGCGCCGTATACTTATACGTGGAGTGGACCTGCTGATTTTACCTCATCAGATTCTATTGCTACTTTAGTAAATATTGATGCTTCTATGAGTGGTACTTACCAATTGGAAGTACTAGATGCGAATGGATGTATTGCAGCAATAACTTCGCAAACAGTAGATATTAGAAATGGAATTATTGAACCAACGATCAATATATCAGACTTAAGTTGTGAAGGCGGAGAAGTCAAATTAAGTATTCCTGCCTATAGTGGCAGTAATATTACTTACACTTGGTCTACACCAACAACAACGAATATAACTGGATTAAATACGAATGAGATAATTGTCAGTCCGATGGATAGTACGATCCATCAAGGAAATTATTCAGTTATAGTGGAGGTAGACGATTGTATCATACAATCGGATACCTTCTTATTACAAACATTGCCTGCACCGACAGTAGCACCTACCTATGTATTAGGTGGTGTGTGTACGGGTGAAGTCTTAGAGTTATTTGCTAACGCCACGGATGCGGTCCAATATAAATGGGCAGGTCCAGCTGGTTTCGTTTCTAGTTTACCCAATCCTACAATTTCAAGTGTAAGTGTGGCAAATAACGGCCAATATGCTGTAACGGTCACTAATTCAAGTGGCTGTTCAGCAGTTGGTTTTGTTATGGTAACAGAAATTTTAGCCATTAATCCAAGCGCAAGCATTGTATCAAATAGTCCGATATGTGATGGCGAAGATATCGTCTTAAGCTCAAGTACTGAAGGTGTATTATACGAATGGATCGGTCCATTAGGATCGAGTGAACAGACCCTAAGCACGCTCGCTGGATTAACGACCTCAGATAGTATCACCATCTTGAGTCCAGGGAATATGGCTTATAAAGAAGGGATGTATCGGGTAAGAGTGACAGATGCCAATGGCTGTACTGCTGTTTCGGAAGAGATAGAAATTATTATCAATGAGATTCCAGCCATGCCATTGCCTACTAATGATGGGCCGGTATGTATCGGTTCAGCGGTACAATTATTTGCTGGTGGCATTTATCCAGCAGGTACGGTATATAATTGGTATGCTTCGGATCCATCGACTATAGGAACAACGGTATTTTCAAATGATGAAAATCCAATTATAAATAATATAGCGATAGCAGGTACTTATACCTATTGGTTGACGCTTGATATAGCGGGTTGTATTTCACCAGTTGGTCAAACAACTGTGTTTGTCAATGAAGCACCCAATGTGTCAGCCAGTAACACCGGGACAGAATGTGTGGACCCAATGACAGATTTAGGCTTACTAGCCAATCCGTCAGGCGGGGCAGAACCCTATACTTATGTTTGGACAGGGCCAGGTGGTTTTAGTTCAATAGATCAAAATCCAACGCTACCAAATGCAGACGGTATTTTGACAGGA
>CALJIY010000436.1 GCA_937973945.1 uncultured Saprospiraceae bacterium
AAGAAAACAAAACTTTCCAGAGGATTTGGTTTCGTAGATATGGATAATGATGAAGAAGCGACCAAAGCAATGGAAGCGCTCAATGACCTAGAATTAGACGGTCGAAATATCGTTGTTAAGGTAGCGAAGCCAAAAGAATAAGTATTAAGTAGGAGGTATAAAGTATTGACAAATAATTCTTAAGAATTTATAAATATCTACTTTATTTTTTATATTACATAGAAATTAAAACAATCCACATATTGGGCTTGGTAGCATTGTTGCCAAGCCCTTTTTTGTCGATAAACGGCTCATTAAAAGACTGCCAACATTTTATTACCTTATACTTCATACCTCATACCTACTTCCACCCCCTCTGATTCTCCACCAACATTCCCTGTTTTTCCTCCATTACTTTTTTTAAGCGTTCCGCATATTCTGGATACTTCTTGATCAAATTATGAGCTTCATTATCAAGTCGTAAATTGGTGAGTTGCGAACTTAAATTTGTGGCGATCCCAAAAGAGCCGAATAGGTTTAGATGATTTCCATTAGCTCCTTCATGATACTTGTACAAACTATCTCGAACCCCAACAATATTTCCACCAGTAGCCGCATTGTAAAAAACAAAATCGTGTGGACTTGTCCCATTACCGAGAATCAGCGGTAAAATACTTTTTCCATCAATAATCCGATCTGAAGGAGGCGCTATTCCTAATAGATCTAATAGGGTGGGATAGATATCTAAATTAGTAGCCAATGCATCCGTAACGCTTGCTTGCTGCACAAAAGATGGGCCATAAATAATCATCGGAACACGTTGACCGCCTTCATAGGTGAGTTGCTTTCGGCCTCTTAAATGCCCCACACTACCTTGTAAGTCACCACCATTATCTGAGGTTATAAAAACTAAGGTATTTTCCATTAAATTTAGCTGCTCTAAGGTGTTCATGATTTGTCCAACACTCCAATCTAAGTCTTCTATGACATCTCCATAAATCCCGCCCGCTGAACGCCCATTTTGACGAGCCGATGGAAAGTGCGGAACATGTGGAAAAGAATGAGATAAATACAAGAAAAAGGCTTGTTCTTTGTTTCGAGTGATAAAATTATTGGCCTCTTGGGTATAGTTTTCTGTAAGTTTTGTTTGATCTGTGGCTTTGCCTGTTATAGGCGTGTCCATATTATAATAACCATAAGGAAATTTATTATCCACCAATTGTTTTTCGTCTCGCACTAAGATTTCCTCATTCTGATAAATATGAAGTGGAATCATGTCATTGCTATAGCGCACGCCATAGAAATGATCAAATCCAAAATCATTAGGTAAATACCCTTCCAGATCGCCCAAATGCCATTTACCGATTAGGGAAGTTTTATAGCCATTAGCTTTCAAAATTTCTGCAATCAAAATTTCATCCTTGGGTATCTCATTGGTCAAGTTGCGCATCTTCCTATAATCAGCGATCGGATGATTGTTAGGAAAGTAGACATGTGCCGCTGCATGGGCTCGCTTAGGAAATCGTCCTGTTAACAAGCCCGCTCTAGAAGGAGAACAAACAGGGGAGCAGGAATAAAAGTCCGTCATCCGAATCCCCTGAGCTGCCAAGCTATCCATGACAGGTGTCTGAATCAATTGATTGCCATAACAACTTAAATCCCCATACCCCAAATCATCAAAGTTGATTAAAACTATATTGGGTCGCTTGCCTGTTGTTGAGGCATTCGCAATTGCTTCTAAATAGGCGGTCTTTTGTGCTAAATGTTCTGGATGCAAAGGCTCATATGCCGCAATTTTCATCGGTCGCCATATATACCAAAAAACCAATGCCATTATCACCAGTAATAGCATGGCATAGCCAATCGTTTTAATCAAAAAATTCCAGGTATATTTTAAGGTTTTTAAGAAGTTCATTTTATAGGAAATTGGTAGAAATTGAGATCAGTAAGGAACTTATTAGTTAAATACATAGGCACATAGGACACATAGCCTATGTAATACATACTTGTAGAAGTTTGTAGAAAAAAAAAGTTACGGCTTCGCTGTGATGTGTCAGCCCCCAATTTCCACATCAAAAGCCTCAAAATCCACTGCCTTAGTCACCCGCATATACTCCATAGTTCGACCAGGAAAGTTATTCGGAATATTTCCATTAGCCGATCTGTACCAACTATCGGCTACACTATTCCAAATCATATCCTTGAGTCGCTCTTGGGTTTTTTGATGATAGTCTTGCATAACAGTTGATTTCACTTCAATAGATTTCCAATCATCCTTTTCTAATTTTTGAATACATTGGGCGATATAATTTGCCTGCGCTTCACTCATTAAAATGATCGAGTTATGTCCTAAATTAGTATTAGGGCCATACATGATGAACAGATTTGGGAATTGAGCAATCGTCATACCCAAATAATTAATCGGCCCATCCTTCCATTGCTCTTTTATAGAAATGCCGTTTTTGCCTTGAATATCCAAACCAAGTAAAAAAGGATTCGTTTTAAATCCTGTGGAGTAGACTAAAACATCTACTTCATAAGCAGTACCATCTCCTGCAAGAACTCCATTCTTAGTGATTTCTTGGATCCCACCTGTAGCTAAGGTCACATTGTCTTGCGCAAGGGCAGGGTAGTAAGTATCAGAAAATAAGACCCGCTTCGCGCCTAATGGATAGGTAGGGGTTAAGGCTTTGACTACTGCTGGATCTTTGATATGCTCTTTAATATAGTTAACCGTTTGTTTTTGATAGAATTTTCTTAAGAAGGTGCGCCCCTTCTTCATCAATAGAAAAAGAGCCCCGCCCAATAACCAGATTTTAAGCCGATACATCTTCAGTAAAATGGGAAATCGAGCAACTAAATTCTTTTCCCATTCTTTATAGGCTCGATCTTGTTTGGGTAACATCCAATTGGCGGAACGCTGAAAGACGACGACTTTTCCTGCAGTTTTAGCAATTTCTGGAATAAACTGTACCGCACTGGCTGCATTGCCAATAACCCCAACTGTTTTTCCTTCCAAGGAAACCCTATGGTCCCATTGGGCAGAATGCCAATGATCTCCTTCAAATAAGTCTTTCCCTTTAAAATCAGGGGTAGAGGGATGATGTAGCTGTCCAATAGCACTGATGAAAACCTTTCCTTTAAACACACGCCCTTGTTTGGTCTGGACTTCCCAATGCCCTTCTTCCGCCATCCATTTTGCCGACACCATTTCCTGTTGAAATTGTATATGCGGGTATAACTCATACTTTTTAGCAACATGCTTAATATATTCCAAAATCTGCGGCTGCATCGACCACTTATATTTCCAATTAGGATTGGGTTCAAAAGAAAAACTGTATAGAGCGGAGGGAATATCACATTCTGCACCTGGATAGGTATTCTCCCGCCAAGTACCTCCTACTTCGTTGGCTTTTTCAAGAATTATGAAGTTGTGGATACCTTTCTCCTTTAATTTGATGGCCATTGCAATTCCAGAAAACCCAGTGCCAATAATAATGCAAGATGGAATATTGTTGGTCATATTATATCGTTACCTTTTTAGTAACTATTCAGCACTCATACCAGAACTCCCCCCAGCCCCCTCTTAAAAAGAGGGGGAGTCGTCTTCGAAGGAAAATCTTCAATCGTAGACGACTCCCTCCCTTTTTAAGGGAGGGTTGGGGAGGGTTCCCAACGAGTGCTGGACAGTTACCTTTTTTATTCAAAATCTAATGTACTGAATTCTTCTTTACGAACAAGGCTAATAATATTATTTTTTAACTTATCTTCATGTCTCTTTAAAAACCTGTAATTAAGGAATATTACTTTAAAAGGTTTAAACAACAACTTTTAAGCTTATTAGAAAGTCAAAGATTCAATGATTAAGTTTGAATTAAATTTTGCTTTGTCAACATTTAGGCGGGAGGCTTGACAAAAATACCGGAGGGATTATTTTTGTCTAGGGTTTTTGGTTCTTTTTTGCCAATGCAAAAAGAACAATGTTTATTCTAATAGAACTCCCTTAATATAGGATAAATCCTATTTAGAGTAGAAAATATAACACAATATGACCAAATCAGATAAACCCATAAGCGAAAAGAAAAGATATTGGATGCGGACGACCGCTTTAAGTGAGCGAGATCCGCAAATAGGACAATTAGTACCAGATGATGAAGTGAGAGAGAAGGCATTAGAAGAAGGTCTACCTCTAGACCGAATCATGGGCGTGTTTTTGGATGGCTATGCAGATCGACCTGCTATGGGGGAGCGGAGTTATGAGGTGGTAGTCGACGCAGACTCCAAAACGAAAATCCGAAAATACCTACCTGCTTATCATACCATTACTTACGGCGAATTTCATGATCGACTCAAAGCGATTGCCATGGCTTGGCGAAATCATCCCCAAGCTAGTGTACAGCCCAAAGAATTTGTCTTAATCATGGGTTTTGCAGATGTAGATTTTGCTTCTTTAGATATGGCTTGTACCTACGCGAAGACCACGACCGTACCTGTACAAAGTAGCACTTCTGGAGCCGATCTGTATGAAATGGTTGCCAATATTGAACCTGTTACGATTGCGGCTACTTTGAAGGACTTACCTTTAGCCGTACAATTAGCGGTGAAACAAGATTCTATTAAAAGTATTATCGTGTTTAATTATGATGATCGGGTGGACGAGGAGCGGGAGATTGTGGAGCAGGCCAAACAGACCATTGCTACTTCTAACAAAGAAAAACACTTGTTTTCATTAGATGAATTAATTGCTTTTGGTAAAAAACAAACCTGGTCTTATTTACCCCCTGATGAAAATGATGGCGATCAAAGAGCTGCTATTTTACACTCTTCTGGAAGTACGGGTAAACCGAAAGGCGCCGTCATTCCTAGAAAAGCCTTGATACAAAGTTGGTTAGGTCGAAAGACTTCTTTGCCAAGAATTACGATGCATTTAGCGCCCTTGAATCATATCATGGGGCGAACGAATTTAATTGGCATCATGGGCTGTGGGGGTACGGGGTATTTTACCTTGCAACCTGATTTGTCTTCTTTGTTAGAAGATATTCGTTTGGCAAGACCTACGTACTTATCCTTGTTTCCAAGAATATTTGAATTGGTGCATCAGCATTTTCAAAATGAAGTAGCTAGAAGAGTTAGACAAGGAAATGGGGAAAGAGCAGAGATAGAAGAAGTCGTCAAAAAAGAAATGCGTTCTACCTATTTAGGGGATCGCTTATTGTGTATTGTATTTGGCTCTGCGCCGACCTCTCCAAAGGTGCAGGCATTTATGAAAGACTGTTTTGATGTTTTGATGGTGGAGGGGTATGGGAATACGGAATCGGGTACAGGTAACATCACTTTACAGGATAAAATCAATCGAGCCAATGTAATTGATTATAAATTACGAGATGTTCCCGAACTTGGATACTATACTTCTGACAAGCCTTTTCCGAGAGGAGAATTATGTGTCAAAACGAAATTTGGCATCAAGGAATATTATAAACAACCAGAAGTAACCGCCAATCTTTTTGATGAAGAAGGTTATTCTTGTACAGGAGATATTGTTGAAGAAAGAGAACCTGATGTGGTGGTCGTTATTGATCGTCGAAAGGATGTACTAAAATTATCGCAAGGGGAATATGTAGCCGTGGGCGTATTGGGTACGGTCTACGAAGCAGGCAGTGCGGTCATCAAGCAAATTTATGTGTATGGCAATTCACAACGTTCCTATTTGGTAGCGGTGGTGGTAGTGGAAAAGGATTTACTGCATCAATTACTAGGAGCAGATCCAACGGATGCGGCCATTAAAAACTTGATACGGGATGAACTAAATAAAGTAGCGGAAAAAGAAGAAATAAAACCTTTTGAAGTACCTAGAGATTTTATACTAGAATACGAGCCTTTCACGCAAGCGAATGGCTTACTATCTAGTGTGCGTAAAAGATTGCGTCCTGCCCTCAAACGAAAATATGGACCAGCCCTAGAAGCCCTTTACGAATTAAAAGACAATGCGGACGATGATCGAATGCTTGCTTTAAAAGATCCTAATTCTACCTTAAGTACCATTGAAAAATTGGTAGTCATGCTAGAAAATCAATTAGGGGTAGAAGGGATTGATCCTAGGCAAGCAAGAAACTTTAATCAATTAGGTGGTGACTCTTTAGGGGCCTCTTTATTTTCTATGTCCATCGAAGAAGTATTTGAAGTGCCTGTGGCAGCAGATGTGCTTCTTTCACCAACTGGCAATTTGCAGCTATGGGCAAAGCATATCGAAAGAGCCAAAGATGCCAGTGCGACACAACTAATCACTTTTGCAGATATTCACGGTAAAGGCGCTAAGATTGTAAAGACGGAGGATATACAGTTAGCACGTTTTTTAGATAAGGACTTGTTAGAAAATGCGCCCAATTTACCACTCGCTTCTAGCCATCCAAAAACGGTTCTACTAACAGGAGCAAATGGGTATTTAGGGCACATTGTATGTCTGGAATGGATGAAGCAACTGACGCAAAGTGGTGGCAAATTAATTTGTTTGGTTCGAGAAAATGATGATGCCGCTGCCTTTGAAAAACTGGCAAAAGAGTACAAGGGAATAGACCCAGAATTTGAAAAAGCATTCAAAGAATTTTCCAAAAATAACTTAGAGGTATTAGCAGGCGATATAGCGCAACCTTCCTTAGGATTGAGTGAAGAAAATTTCCAAAGACTAACGACCGAAGTAGATAGAATTTGTCATGTTGCCGCGCTAGTCAACCATCGCTTAGCCTACCAACACTTATTTGCGCCGAATGTAGTAGGTACTTCTGAAATTATCCGTCTGGCAATATCTCATACTCGAAAGCCCATTGATTTTATATCTACCGTAGGGGTATTTAGTTTATTAGATACGCCAAGAGATATTAATGAAAGTGCGCCTTTTCGAGAAGAAATTCCATTGTCCGATGCCTATGCTTCTGGCTATGCGACTAGTAAATGGGCAGGGGAATTATTATTGCGAAAAGTCAATGAACGATTTGATATTCCGATTAATATTTTTAGATGTGATATGATTTTGCCTGACCAGGTATATAAAGGGCAGGCAAATACTTCGGATATGCTGACCAGACTATTATATAGTATTGCCATTACGGGTTTAGCGCCGCAGTCTTTTTATGGCGACAGAAAAAGTGGTCGTCGAAAAGTGCCGCATTATGATGGAGTGCCAGTCGATATATTATCCAAAGCTATTGTAGGGGTTTATGAGCAAGAACACAATGCTTGTAAAACCTATCACGCCTTGAATTATCTGGATGATACGGTTTCTTTAGATCGTTTCGTTGATTGGATTGAGAGCGCAGGCTACTCGATTAATCGAATCGCCGATCATCAAGAATGGTATGAGCGAATGGATACCAAACTAAAGGCACTCCCAGAAGCGCAGCGCCAACAATCGGCCTTAAATATTTTGATGGCCTACCAGCAACCACTTTACGGTGGGCCTAGTTGGGTAGATTGTAATAATTTCAAAAAACTAGTAGAATCACTAGATTCCTTAGGGCGTTTACCCCACTTATCAGAAGTGTATATCCATAAGTATTTGGCCGACTTGTCTCTTTTGGGTATGATCCCAAAGCCAAGCGTCATGGCTGCTTATCATCCGATCTCCAATGCACCAAAGGCGAAAGGACAGCAAGCTGCTTCGCCAGTAAAAATAAATGCTTACGCTGCATTAGCAGCTAAAGGGAAGCTACAACCAATTACCTATGAATTAGGAGAAATTGGTCCTGAACAGGTGGATGTAAAAGTGAGTTATTGTGGGATATGCCATTCCGACTTAAGCATGATTGAAAATGAGTGGGGCAATTCGCAATACCCATTAATTCCAGGACATGAGATTGTTGGGGAGGTGGTGGCTGCAGGTTCGATGGTTAAAAATATAAAGGTAGGAGACAAAGTTGGGGTCGGATGGTTTTCAGAATCTTGTATGAGCTGTCCGCAATGTATGCATGGAACGCAACATTTATGCAGAGATCGAAAAACAACCATAGCAGAATCTAACGGCGGATTTGCAGATTATGTGCGTGCGCATTGGGCATGGGCGATCCCCTTACCAGAAGGCATAGATATGAGTAAAGCGGGGCCTTTATTATGTGGCGGCATCACCGTTTTTAATCCGATTATTGCAGCTGGCGTTTTGCCTACGGATAAAGTGGGTGTGATAGGCATTGGTGGCTTAGGTCACTTAGCTTTAAAGTTTTTAAAGAGTTGGGGCTGTGAAGTCATTGCCTTTAGCTCTAGTAAAAATAAGCATGCCCAAATTATGGAAATGGGCGCCACACGAGTGGTTAATTCTAGATCCTCAGAAGAACTGGCAGGCATCAGAAGTCGGCTAGATTTTATCATCAACACCACCAATGTAAATTTAGACTGGGCATCTTATCTAATGGCTTTAGCCCCACAAGGAAAATTCTTTAATGTTGGCATGGTTCAAGAACCGATGTCTATTCCGAACAACTTGTTAATTGACGGAGAGCGTGTGATTGGTGGTAGCCCTGTGGGTAGTCCTGGCTTAGCTAGTAAGATGTTGGAGTTTTGTGTACGGCATAACATATATCCTGAGGTAGAGGAATTTGAGATGGCGCAAGTCAATGAAGCCTTGGCGCATTTGGAAGCAGGTAAGGCACGGTTTAGAATTGTTTTGAAGAATTGATTTTGGGTTGTTAACAACGGAATGTTGGTGGCAGAAATTTTCAAAATGGCTGACACCTTTCATAGACCGATGGGTTGCAGCCTGGCAGATCGTCGAGGTTTGTAACCTCGATACCATACGATCATCATACTGCATCGAGGTTACAAACCTCGACGATCCAAGGTAAATAAATAATTTAACTATTCAGCGCACTCGCCAGAACTCCCCCCGAGGCTTAGTCTCTTTCTGCCTCTGGGCAAAAGCCCTCTCTCGTCTTAAAAAGAGGGGGAGACATCTGCGATTGAACATTTCGTTTATGATACGTTTCCAAAACGAATTTTTAATCGGAGACGACTCCCTCCATTTTAAGGGAGGGTCGGGGAGGGTTCTAAACGGATACTGAATAGTTACTATTCTCAAATAAAACGAAA
>CALJIY010000437.1 GCA_937973945.1 uncultured Saprospiraceae bacterium
ATTCAAAAAACGGCAAAAGCAAGACTCTTTCATACAGAAGGTAATGCAGCTATTCATTCACAAGAAAAAGCGTACAGGAATCATTCCTCAATATTTAAATTTTAATCCTCGTTGGTTATCCTTACAAGGACAAGATATTAATCGATTGTGTTCCTTAACGCCTAATAATATTCAGCCATTAATAGCAACTATTAGCAAGAGTTTATTGCAACATCCAGCGTATTGGGGACAGTCTGGAAAGAAATCCACCATAGCGACTACTCAAGCATTATTGACCTTTTGGAAAAGTGGAAATATCAATAATCTCTTTCTTAGTTCGGCTCTTTTTTGTAAAGATAAAACGGTCCGTATTTTGGCAGCAGAAATATGGTTGAAAGGGGTTAGTGAAGAGACGATTGATATAGCTACTATTGGATCTATTTGTGGGAAAATGGCGGCACAAAATTTCTTTCCATTCAAGCGATTATTAGATACTTTGGCCGATCAAATTTTTCAAGTTTCAACTAGGCACAATAAAGCTTTGAAAGTATTTATTGAAACAATGATAAAAGAATTACCGCATACCCCTTTGAGACACACAAAGAAATTATTAGAGCTGTATCAAGAACTGACTATGCTGCACGCCTCTTCTTCTAGTGATCCAAAAGTAGCCGAAAAATTATCTTCGTGGCAAGAGACTAGTAGTTTGAAAAAGATTAGTCAGGAGTTGATCCTATCTAATGTGGCTGCTTGATTTAAATTTATGCATTATTAGCTACGTGTATTTCTGTTTGAGACAGTCTCTTTATTGAAAACAAGACTTGGGAAGTTTTTAAAACTTCCCAAGTCTACCAATACAATTGATTGTCTTATGAAAACATTAAAAATCATTCTCTTATTCATCAGCTTAAGTGGGCTTCATCAAATAGCTTATGCTCAGCAAGTATATGTTGAATTAGGGGGAGCTGCGGGCGCTTATTCTATTAATTATGATACCAGATTTTCTTCCAAATCGAAACTTGGTTTTAGACTAGGACTAAGCGTTTTGCCAACAGGTAATATTATATTGCTTGCTCCCCTTCAACTCAATTACGTTTCAGGGCGAGAACATGGCATTGAATTCGGTGCAGGTGTTACCGCAATCAATTCTATCGGACAACTCTTTAATGGGCAACAATTATCGGGTCACGATGATGCAGAGGTATATCCAAATATAAGCTTAGCCTATCGCTTTAAAACAGCTAAGTCTCTAAAATTTAGAGCGGGGATTACGGCTTTAATAGGTGCAGATGTGGCAGCCCCTTTAAATTTCTTTTGGCCTACTTTAAGTATGGGACATCAATTTTAATTGATTTGAGTTTCAATTACTTTTCCTTTTTCGATCAACTTGTTGAAAAATCCTGTACTAATCTCTCCCCCGTTGAATGGTCACCTTCGTAGGCAAACACATTTCCGCTCGGAAACTTACTTCTGCAGTATCAGTTGCACTACAGCCATATCTATCCGTATACGTAACGGTATAGCTTCCCGGTATGCTAGTAGAAATACTTGATACGGAGCCAGGATCAACGATAAACGGACCAATCCAAGAGTAGGTATAGGGGCCAGATCCACCATCTGTTAGCGTAGTTAATAGAGCATTTTTTCCAGCACATTGTTCTACATCTTCCAAACTTATAGTTGGCGGGGGCACTAATAAAACAGTTGTTTCACAAGTACTGATACAGACGCCATCTCCATTATCTCTAACAGTAATGGTGTAGGCTCCTGTATCTAATTCTACAAAAATAGGACTACTTTGCCAGGTAGCTCCAAGGTCAGCACTATAGTCAAAATTTCCTAAACCACCAGTAGTGCTTACGGTAATTTCTCCATCCATATTTTCAATACAACTTACACTTTTAGCACTAAGGGTACAGGCTAATGCATCTGGTTCTGTTAAGGTAACACTGCAAGTATTGGTACAGCTAGGGGTATCTTGATTTCTAATAGTTACCGTATAGCTATTCGCTATTAAATCATTGAAGGAGCCTGATGTTTGCCAAGTCGTTCCATCTAAACTGTACTCATAAATCCCACTACCTAATTGACCAGTGGCGACGATCGCTCCATCCTTTCCTTGTTTGCAAGTAATATCGGAGGAGATGATGGTACAGCTAGGACTGGTCGGGGAGCTAAGTATTGCGGTACAAGTAGAGATACAGCCATTGGCGTCTCTTATGGTTAGGGTATAGTTGCCGCCACTCAAATCAGTAAATAAACCACTTGATTGAAAAGTGGTGCCATTAATACTGTATGCATAGGGTGCGGTGCCGCCAATTCCATTAACCGTGATTGTCCCATTATCCGTTTGGCAATTGGTATCATCAATTGCCTCAATAGAACAGCCGAGTGTATCTGGTTGACTCAGACTGACATCGCAATTGGAGATACATCCATTTGCATCCCTTATCGTAATAAGATGTAGTCCTGCTGCTAAGTCGGCAAAACTATTACTAGCTTGGTAAGTTCCGCCATTGATATTATATTCATAAGGAAGAACGCCACCAGTAGGCGTGACCGTAATTGCACCACTTGCATCTTTGTTACAGGTCAAATTAGTTGGCGTAAGTGCGCAAGTTAATTCAGTTGGCTCTGTCAAGGTAAAAGCGGTATCTACCATACAGCCATTCGCATCTGTAATTGTAACTGCATAAGTTCCTATTACTAAACTATCAATATCTTCTTCATCATTATCTGGTGAATCTGGTCCATCATTATCCCAATCAAAGGAGAAAGGACTAGTGCCGCCGATGACGGCCAAATCTATAGCTCCATCTGTTCCATCTTTACAAGAGATATTTGTTAGAGAAGCCGTTAAACTCATTGAAGGATGTATGCCTGTTAGGATACTACAAGTAGAGGTTAATCCATTGACGTCCGTTACGGTAACAAAATACGTTCCTGCCACAGGTGGGTCGATTGTCAGTTCCTTGGTATTAGCCGTAAAGCCATTTGGTCCAGACCAATTCCATGCCTGATTGTCCATTCCAATTTCAATAATTTCGAGTGGCGTTTCTGGGCAGACTAAACTATTACTACTCACCTCACATGTTACTTCCACTACAGGAATGACAGCTGGATCATGGTCATCTTCATCCGAATTAGCATTCATGTTTTCATCGTCTGTGATGGGACCATCGTTGCTAGGATCATTATCAGGGGTACTATCCACATCAGGCGGATTGTCTCCATTAATATCTTCTGATTGATTGATCTCTGCGTGGTTGGTATAAGAGCCACTAGGCGGAATACTATTAATAGTAGTCACCATATTAATAGTGGTACAAGCACCTGCTAAAAGAGGTCCACTAATGGTTTGAAAATATTCATCAGGCGTACCACCTACTGTCCAGTTGGGATCTGTGACGGTTATCCCTGCAGGGATATAATCTACGACTTCAATATTATAGGCATCCACAGCACCTTGGTTACAAACGGTAATGTCATAATTTACGGTACTACCCGTCGTTACTGGAACTGTTTGAGCAGGACTTAATGTTTTAATTAAAGCTAAGTCAAAAGTATCAATGGTTACTTTTGCATTTGCTTCATCATCCTCACTTTGATCGCCATTATCATTATTAGGATTACTGTCTATATCTTCTCTATCAGATCCAGTGATTTGGGCATTATTAATAATGCAGCCATATTCATCTACCGTTACGTCTATCCACAAGGTATCGCAGGTTCCATTTTCTAATATGGAAATATTCCATTCATTGGTTGACGGACTATAGTTACCGCTTGTTTGGCTATGCGTCACATAGGTGATACCTCCTGGTAAATGATCTGACACTTGAATATTAGTTTCGTCATATCCAGTCGGTAAATTGGGATCATGAAGATTGCAGACCACTAATTGATAGGTCACCTGACTATTCAAGGTAAAGGGAGTAGGAATATTAACAATTGATTTTTCTAATTCTAAATCCACACATTCATCTTGGATAATCGTAATCGTATCAGATATACTAGGGCATAGGTCGGTACTTCTAAAGCCTTTAACGATATAATTTCCAGGCTCTGTCGGTCCCGTCCAAACTTCCGTTGGCGTAGAGGCTTTAATGATTTCAAATCCGCCATTTAATAAATACCATTCATAATAATCAAAACCTGCATCTGCGGTGAAGGTATTGGTTTCATAAGGATAACATATAGTTGGATTGCCAGCGACATTGATCGTTCCAATAGGTTTCACTTCTACACAGATACTATCCCTTCTGATACAACCTCCATTAAATTCTAAGGCAACTTCATATTTGAAAACCCCGGGAGTGCTTGCATTAAACAATGGATCTGATCTAGTCGCATCATCTAAAAATGTAGCCGGTGACCATTGGATATTAATGAAATCTTGGTATTCGATAGGAATCGATAATTCTAATACCACAGGCTGATCTTGGCAAGTAAGAGAATCGGTAATATCTAAATCGAATGGCTCGACTCCACGGATGAATCTAATTTCATCATAAGTGCATTCGCCAATACCGCCAGAGAAATACATTTGAGTAATGATAGACTGGTCAATGACACTAATATAAATACTGTCGCCCACCGTTCTGGTGACAACATTGCTACTCGGATTAAAGGTCAAGGTATTATCTCCACAAATTTCAATACCTAGTTCTTGTCCTGGACATAAAACCGTAGTGGGCGGCAATGCTGCGGTAAACTCAGGTTCCACACTAGCATATGGCGTGGCTAAGTGATTACAAGTACAATTAGAATCGTATACCATATCTAAAATGACGGGGCAAGAATTTATTTCATCCACCGTAAAGCAACCCGTTATCGTAATAGAATCACCACTTGCAACAAAGACGGAAGAATAGGTATCACTCCCTAGTATTGGATCGTAGAAATCTAGAACTTGATCGTTGAGTATATCATCATGAAGATTGACGGAGACATCGCCACTGTAATTTGGACCAGGATTTTTTAAAGTGGCCTCGTAGCAAATGGTCACAGGATCATTGCTACTGGTACATTGTCTAAATAATTGTAAATCAACTGTTTCTAGTGGCCCTTTTAAGGTCAATCTAAAAGTTGGGTTGACAGAAGATTGTACATAGACATCACATAAACTGCCATCTACACAAGACTGATCTTCGATTAAATTTTTAGTATCTACTTTAATTTCATGATCGCCACAAATGGCATCTGTATCAAAATCTGCTTCAAAATTTAAGGTAAAGGCCCCTCCAACTGGCATATTTTCATAGCCTTGAAAACAGATCTGTGTTTGACCATTGATGACCGTAATTGTTTCTACACCTACGCTTAAATTCGTCGGAATAATGTAGCGCATAGAGCCTGCCTGATAGTTAAGATCACTAGGTAAGGTCACGCACATAATGACGCTATCACCAAGAGATTGTTCAGAAATATTTTGGCCCGTAATTTTAAAAGTAGGTGTTTCCTGCCCACAAAATGCTTCAGAAGGTTTGGCAGTGATTAATACTTGACCAAAGTCTGCGGGGTTGGCGCCGTTGATAATCACTTGATTACTTGTAACAATACCTGAGCTTAATATATCAGGACTACAAGGGTCGGTTGCGGTAGCTTCTGCTTTCGAGATGGATCCAGAAATAAATTCATCGCATTGGGTTTCTGTTAAGAAGCGAACCAAAACAAAATTACTATCTGCTAAACTTGTAACGCCTGGTAAACCATTGCTATGAATCGCATTACTAAAATCATTATCTTCTGTATACAATAAATTGTTCCCATTGATAGTAGGATCGACTATGGAATAAAATGGTAAATTGAAATCGCCACTATTAGGGTAAGATGCTTCAAAACTGCCTGGGATAACTTGTAGTCCGACTAAAGGCAGATCTATGTCTAGAACCAAATTAGTCAAGGTAGTTGTCTTGACATTTTTGACTAAGACGGCAAATGGGATGGTATCACATAGCGCGTAAGTTGCGCTTGCATTCGGTAAAATAAAGTCTGCTTGAATACCAGATTCTTGATAGACATATTGATAGCAAGTTTCTATACTATTACAAGAACTTGTCTCCCCAGCGAGTGCCGCCATTATAGATTGATCCATACAACCTGAAGTTGTGGTGACACAAATTTCTGGGGTGTTAGGTGGGGTCGGGCAAAATAATAAGCTTGTTCCTATATTTAAATCCACACATTGACCGGGGGCAAGTGTATCTAAATAAATTGCATATGTCGTAGTCGTTGCACCTACCGAAACGGTATCGTAGGCTAGGGGAGTCATACTACCATCATATGCGCCAACAAATGCCACACTATTGCTGAGGGTGACACTCGATAACATGCCCATGTGTGTTTCGAGCGTAGGATCGTTGCCATCCGCACAGATGGTTAAGGTATTTATTTCTTCACTAGTACCAGGGGAAATACTGGATAGTATATCTTGGTTTTGAGTTTGTCTGAGTGCTGGAAAGCCCTTACTAGTATCTGCAATAATGACATCCCCAGAAGTAACATTATCCCATCGAAATAAAGTATCTAAGCCTAAAATATCATAATAACTTTCGGATCGATTGACTAAGGTCTCATTATTTAAGCCACAAATATTTGATAATTCATTACTGGTATTGGTGGCGGACTGGTTACATTTGAAGCAACTTCCATTTAGGGTTTCACAAGTTCGATAATCATAGGTGATTTCGTAAGCTGAAAAGTCAGGTGTTTCGGAGGGACATATTTTACATAGGTCGTAGACAATTTTAAAATCATCTAAGTAGCCACCCAAGCCGACCCCTAATCCAGGATAATTGTCTGTCTCTGGATTGAAAGTGAGGGTTCCTGTAGCTCCTTCTGAAACGGTGCAGTATTCCTGTCCATCCACTGTAGCACAACTATGATTGGTCATAGATTGGACTTCCAATGGATATTCTAAGCCACCTTTGGTAACTATCTTTGCATTCCCACAATAGATGAGTGGTGCATACATAGGAATCTCAATATCCTCTATCTTAAAGAAAGGCCGATACTCAGCAGTAAACCAATTGACAGGTGTTGGTTTGACCACATTAAATTGGTGTTCTACAGAACCTCCGCAATCATCCAAAGCTATTTC
>CALJIY010000438.1 GCA_937973945.1 uncultured Saprospiraceae bacterium
ACTCGTAATGGCGTATTAGATGGATAATAGACTACGGTTCCACTAAATACTTTTCCCGCTTCATAATGATTGGTAAAATCCGTACGTCCCCAGGCAAAGTCTAACACCAAAGCATATTGATGACTCGTCCAACCATACAACCAAGTTTTTCTGGAGCGAAGATTATCTTCTTCTTGATGCGCAACGGCTAAAGTCATCCAAGTATCCTGGGAGAGTATACCATTCTTAAATAAATCTTCTTTTCTTGTATTAACGCCTGCTACTTGCAATACATCTGTTTGCAGTAGGGAAGGGAGTTGTTCTAAATTCCGTAGACCACGAATCAATAAATAGAAGCTACTCAATTCCTCTAGAACGACTTCATGCCAGTTATCTTGTTGACCAATAATAGTAGATAAGCGAGTTAATCTTTTGCCGATGCCTCCTAATTTAGCATCGACCATGCGGGCGGAAATTTCTTTCCAAAAGGAGAAAGGTTGTTGTTCAAGGCTTGCGAGCCCTTGACGGAAAGTGTCTTGTAACCAATTATCCAATTCTTCCAAACCAGAGATCATTTGATCCATGCGTTTGGAAGAAGAGGAAGTGGTCGAATTGGAAGATTTAGCCATAGACTGGAGCTGGAATGCCTAGTGCGGTGAGCGCACGTTCTGAGGCAATTTGTTCTGCACTTTTTTTATTAAAATCATCTGCAGTGCCCACTTTTTCTCCATCTACTAAGACGGCTACCTTAAAACGATCTCTTTTTTCGAACTTGTATCGGGCTAAGACTTTATAGCTAACCGATTTGCCATTCTTTTGAGACCATTCCAACAACTGACTCTTGAAGTTGTCATCTGTTGTTTCCAATTCATGAATATCTAAGTATCGACGCAATAGGTTATTAACGACATAGTGTTTGGTACCATCATATCCTTTTTCGATATAAATAGCGCCCACTAACGCCTCTACCGCATTGCCAAGCATAGATCTACTTAAACGAGTATTGTTATACTCGGATAATAATACATCTAAGCCCATTTTGTCGCCGATAGAGTTAAGCGACTTTCGCTTAACAATCTTAGACCTCATTTTGGTCAAGAATCCCTCATCGCTGTTTGGATATTTTTTAAATAAATAATCCGCAACGATAGTACCTAATACCGCATCTCCGAGGTATTCCAAGCGCTCATTATTCTGAATAGCATATCCTTTTTGACTGCTATTAGATTTGTGAAAAAACGCCAATTTGTATAGCGCTAAATTACTTGGAACGTATCCTAGGATACTTTTTAGGCGGTGAGTGAATTCCTTGTCCTGTTCATTTGTTAGAAAGTAATTGTACAATTGTTTGCCAATCTTTAACACAGTAAACTTTTTGAGGCAACGAATACAGTTCTAAACAGAGTAATAGATAAGGTACAACAATGTACTTCGTTCTAAAGCATATACATTATGGTCTTCCAGTCAATTAGGAGCTAATAGCAAATGCATTAGTTCAACATTGAATGCAATGACCAATGTACTTAGATAAACAGTGTGATCTGAAGACCTAAGATCGTATGTTGCAATAGAAATTAGTATAAAATGGTAGCTAAGCAACTACTCAGATAAGTAACTAATTTACGTTACAATTATGGAATAATTTAAAGAGATGCCTGTTTTAAAAAGTCCTTTGATAAGGAAATAATTTTTAATCGTGGTAGGTATAACATTTGTACATGATTAAGCTTCGATACGATTTTACCAATACTACTAAGATCAGATTCCTAATCTGTAGTCGTATATAGGGTTGTCGCTAGCTTAAGTATTCAGTATAATTTATGAATACTTAAACCATCCATTGCTGGATAATCTTTAAATCTACTTCGTATATCGCTTAAAAATAACAGATGCATTATGCCCGCCAAAACCAAAAGTATTACTTAATACCGCATTTACTTTTCGGGACTGCGCCTCGTTAAACGTTAAATTTAATTTATTATCAATGTCTGGGTCGTCTGTAAAATGATTAATTGTAGGTGGAACAAAACTCTCTTGAATAGCCATGATCCCTGCTATTGCTTCTACTGCTCCTGCTGCCCCTAACAAATGCCCTGTCATTGATTTTGTAGAGCTAATGTTCATCTGGTAAGCATGATCTCCAAAGACTTTCTGAATAGCTTTAGATTCTGCAATATCTCCTAGTTTAGTAGATGTACCGTGAACATTTACGTAATTTATGTCCTCAGGATTCATTTTTGCATCAGCTAATGCTACTTTCATTACATTTCTTGCACCTAATCCCTCTGGATGAGGTGCCGTCATGTGATAAGCATCTGCTGTCATACCTCCTCCTGCTACTTCTGCATATATTTTGGCACCTCTCTTTTTAGCGTGCTCGTATTCTTCTAATATTAAGGCTCCACCGCCTTCTCCTAAGATAAATCCATCTCTATCCAAGTCAAAAGGACGAGAAGCTGTCTTAGGATCATCATTTCGAGTAGATAGCGCTTTCATTGCATTGAAGCCACCCATACCGGTCATCGTTATGACGGCCTCTGAACCACCAGCAATTATTATATCTGCTTTTCCGAGTCTAATATAATCAAAAGAATTGATAATAGAGTGAGAAGCAGAAGCACAGGCTGATACTGTTGCGTAATTAATTCCTCTAAAACCATATTTTATGGAAATGAGTCCTGGTGTAATATCCGGGATCATTTTAGGAATCATAAAAGGATTATATCGTGGTGTTCCAGAACCTCTTGCATGTTCTGTAACATTTTCTTCTAAAGTATTGAGCCCGCCAATTCCTGATCCCCAAATAACACCTGCTCTGTCTAAATCTATTTGCTCTAAATCTAAACCACTATCTTTTATTGCTTCTTCCGATATGATCATGCCGTATTGCGTAAAAAGATCCATTCGACGCATCTCTCTTCTATCCAAATGATCGGCTACATTAAAGTCTTTCAACTCACAAGCAAAAGTCGTTTTAAAATTCGTCGTGTCAAATTTCGTAATAGGACATGCTCCGCTTGTACCATTTTTGAGTCCTTCTGTATATTCTTTTAGATTGTTACCAATAGGGGTGAGGGCACCTAGCCCTGTTACTACAACTCGCTTCATTGATTAGGAGAGTATAGGATGCAACAAAAACGACCAATAAGGACCATTTTTATTACAAAGATGTATGAACTTCAAAGACGGGTGTCTTTTTATTTAATTGTAAAGTGTAAGAACTTGAAAGACCGCAAAATTCTACTTTCACAAGTTACGATTAATTTGTCAACAAACAAAATCATCCGTTTGCTGATCATAATCTGAAACTATATTACTATAGAAATTTGCGGCCTCGTTTAAAATGAAGAATGTAGGAGAATAATTATCCTACAGCACCTTCTATATAAGAAACTGCGTCTCCAACAGTAGCTATTGCTTCTGCTTTTTCATCAGGAATGGAAATGTCGAATTCTTTTTCCAATTCCATTATTAGTTCAACAGTATCCAAAGAATCTGCGCCCAAGTCATTTGTGAAGCTCGCTTCACTTGAGATTTCCGATTCGTCAACACCTAATTTGTCAACAATGATTTTTGTGACTCTGTCTGAAATATTTGCCATTTTTATTCAATTTTTTTTACAAAATGCAGTGCAAAGTAAACCATTCATTGCAGCATAACCAAAGGTTTTATCTTTTTTTTTACCCCTGCAAAGCGTAATATCCTAATTGATAACGCTTTATAAATGAAAATGCTTGTAGCTTTAGCAAAGTTTTAACAATTGAGGAACTATTTAATTTACTGCTTTATTATAGTTTATGCTAAAATGACTCCCTTCTGTTCTGCCGATCACACTACTGAAATACATCGTATACCAATCCTTCTTATTTGGCTTTCAACATAGCTATTTTATCGTTTTAGACTACTTTCCCTGTGTTTTAACGTTGCTTAATATAAACCAATCAGCTACCTTTACAAATTAATTATTGTAAATCTTACACTTACTGTCAAATGGATATTGTAAATCATCAAAATACTAAGATTGTTGCCACTGTCGGACCAGCATGTAGTGATTATTCTAAGTTGTTGGATTTAGTGAAAGCTGGAGTGGACATCTTTAGATTGAACTTTTCTCATGGTACGCATAGTGACCACCAAAAGGTCATAGAGCATGTTACGGCCATCAATAAAAAACATAATCTACATATTGGTATTCTAGCGGATCTGCAAGGGCCTAAATTGAGAGTAGGTAAAATTGAGAATAATGCACTCCCTATTAAGAAGGGAGATGTATTGACTTTCGTCAACGAGGAATGTATAGGTAATAAGGAAAAAATTTACATGAGCTATGAGAAATTCGCTCAAGATGTAAAAGTAGGAGAGAAAGTATTAGTAGATGATGGTAAACTAGTTTTTGAGGTGGATTATACGAATGGAATTGATACCGTTCGATTAAAAGCTTTATTTGGTGGAATATTGTCCTCTAATAAAGGGGTTAATTTGCCAAATACTAAAATATCATTGCCTTCCCTTACAGAAAAGGATGTAAAAGACTTGGACTTCATGCTAACGCAACCAGTCAATTGGATTGCCTTATCATTCGTTCGTTCAGGTAAAGATATGAAGGATTTGCGCAGACGTATTGAAGCGAAAGGGCATCCTGCGAAGACTATTGCTAAAATAGAGAAGCCAGAAGCTATTGAAAAAATTGACAAAATCATCAAGGAATCGAATGGCATAATGGTGGCGCGTGGAGATTTGGGTATTGAAGTGCCAATGGAACAATTGCCTACCCTCCAAAAGATGATTATCAATAAGTGTATCCAAAGAGCTAGGCCCTGTATTGTAGCTACTCAAATGATGGATAGTATGATTACGAATCCTTCTCCAACTCGGGCAGAAATTACAGATGTGGCCAATGCGGTTTTGGATGGTACAGATGCGGTAATGTTGAGCGGTGAAACTTCGGTAGGTATTCATCCTGTATTAGTGGTAGAGGCAATGAATAAGATTATTGAGGAGACAGAAAAACACTACTCTATGGAAGGTAGAAGACCTAAACCTGCAAAAAAATCAAGAACCTATTATTCAGATACCATTTGCTTGAGTGCAGCCAAAGTGGCGTCGGACGTCTCTGCTAAAGCTATTTTAGGGATGACTACCTCAGGATATACGGCTTTTAAAGTATCCAGCTTTAGACCTGATAGTAACATCTTTATCTTTTCCGATAAAGTATCTATGCTAAATACCCTTAATTTGGTATGGGGCGTAAAATGCTTTTATTATGATAAGTTTTCCACTACGGACGAAACGATCTCAGATGTAGTCAATATTCTAAAGGAAAGTAAATGGGTGGAAAAAGGAGATATGGTAGTCAATTTAGCAAGTATGCCGATTACTAAACGCTATAGAACTAATATGTTTAAATTGACTTTGGTTGATTAGAAGTAATAGGTAATAAGTAAGAAGTAATAGGTTAAATTACTTCTTACCTATTACTTCTTACCTATTACCTACTCAGCCCCACTTAAGTTAACCATTAGCACCTCTTCCTGCGTCCTTGTCTGAATAGCATCATAAATAGCTTCATGTATTTTCTTTCTAATTCCTAGACGCATCAACTTGTTATTTTTTGGATCTGGATATATTCTATTGGCTAAGAAAATATAGACTAATTCTTCGTCTGGATCTACCCATACACAAGTACCTGAAAAGCCTGCATGACCATACGTACTAGGAGAAGCAACAGGAGCGATAGTGAAATTTTTACCGGGCTTGTCAAATCCTAATCCTCTATGATTGCCATGCCCCGCACTTGTAAATAAATTAATGGTCTCCGACGTTAAATACTGCTTTCCTCCATAAGTTCCTCCGTTTAATAACATCTGGAAAAGAATCGCTAAGTCCTCGGCATTGGAAAACAAACCTGCATTTCCAGCGACACCTCCATGTAGTGCAGCGGTTTCATCATGTACGTATCCTCGTAATTCACTTTTTCTCCAACGATCATTTTCTTGTGTCGGTGCAATCATTGTTTCTGGTATCCTAGACAATGGATTGAATAGGCAGTACCTTAAACCTAAAGGATCGTAAAAAGTTTTCTTGACATATTCATTTAGCCCTAGGCCTGTTTCTTCTTCTATTAGTTTTTGAAGGACATAAAAATTAACATCACCATAATAAAAGGAGCGATACTTATATTTATTAGGTCGATCTAGTTGGTTTACTTTTTTCCATATTTCCCCGGTTGTGGCAGGATTCATATAGAAATCTTTGGCTACAGCTTGGGAATAAGTAGTATTTTTTTCATTACAATAGTAACCTGTGCAATTCGCATTTTCTTTAGTATAAAGATATTTACCAATAGGCATATTTCTTTGTAAACCAGACTGATGAATCAAAAAGTTGGCTAAGGGGATATTTCTAATAGTTGAATACTTAGGTAAAGTCATTTGCTTCCCTAAGGTGGCTGTGGTACTGATTCTACCTTGCTCTGTTAATTTCATAATCGCAAGGGTAGTAGCAGCTACTTTTGTTACGGATGCTACGTCATATAAGTCTGAACGTTCTACTGTTTGTTGTCTTGCATAGGTATGATGCCCAAAACTCTTTGAATAAATTATCTTGCCTTCTTTTGCTACTAATACTTGACAGCCAGGCATTGCCCTATTATCAATAGCATATTGGACAATCTCATCAATTTTATGTAGAGCGTTTGGATCAATACCTACTTCTTTTGGATTAGCTCTTAGTAACCTGCTGATAGCCGTAGTTCCCTTATGGCCCCTTGGAAGTTCTTTAGAAACGGCGACAGGTAATGTTCCACCAATTTTGTTACTACCAAAGAGTATTTGTGCTGCTATCTTTTCCGTTATTTTATTTCTATCAAATAATTGAACACTAGGAATAGTGGGATCGAATAACTGTAAATTCATAGGATTGCCAAAGTTGACGATGGCGATCTCATTATGTTTATTTAGCGTATCTATTGATTGTAAAAAAGCAGCATGCTTGTCTGCTGATAAATCAACATGATCCAAGGCAATAATGAACAGAGAAGATTGACTACTAAAGTCTAAAGAATCTATATCATTTGCTTCGTTTGGTTGGTGTAATTTGTAGCTACAATTCGCATAATCAAAAATCGTTCGTTGAAATACCTTTAACTTTTCTTGCCCCACGTGAATGACTCGACGCATTTTGCCATAGGAAGCATCAAGTGGAATGATCCCTTTAGTGTCATTGCCAAATATTGCGGATTGTTCAAAAAGTTCCGTTAAATTTTCCGTAGGAACTTTTCTGATACTTTGTGCTACTTTGTTATAGTTTAATTTTTTGGTTTCTACTGTGTGGAGATTGTGTTTAGCCTTAGCCAATAATAAGCGTTTTACTTGCTGATCTATTTTTTTAATATCAACTTGTTCTTTTGTGATTAAACTTTTTAACTGTTGTAGGGCAGGGGTAATCTCTTGTTCATTCACAATATACACATCTGAACCCGCATAGATTAAATCTAATAAAGAAACGGATTGGTTAACCTCCCCAATTATTAAACCATCAAAATTATATTTTTCTTGAAGATGGTTTTTAAAGAAATTAGGTAGTTTAATTTGTTCCTTATTTGCCTGAAAATTGTCAGTTTCTATAAAGACACCTGATAAACCAGCTTCCATGAAAGCTTTATATGCAAAGGTGTATTCCTTTTTATTTGTTGTAGGATTGTTAGGATTAGGTAAGCTAAATCCCCTTAAAATAGATAGCGTTTGTTGCTTTTCTAATTGGGTAATTTGATCGTTTGTTCTATTGAAAACAGTGCTAAATTCTTGTTCGTTAGATAAGGCGGAGTAAAATTTTTCTCCTTTATGATGCATCGTAATATTTGGAGCTAAACTACAATTAATGTCTAGTGTTGCTTGATCTTGTAGAAGGGTCCTAAATAAAGAAGCTTTTAATAATTCATCATCAATGCTGCTCATACCAGCAGGGGAAGGTAAATTGTCGAGATCTGTCAACTGATTGTTGATAGACACACATTGATTAGACAAGTTGAGTATTGGAAGAGAACTGTTTTTTTCTATGGCGTTTTTTGCAGTAACATATTTATATAAGGAAGTGCCTTCAATGAGTAGGCCACCAGGCTGAATAGCTTTAGTTATGCTATCCAATCTTTTAACATCACTTACACTAGTTTTTAATATAAAAAGCTGACCCAATTTAGCATCAAGGGACATGCTTGTTAGTACACTATCCGCCCATGAGGTAGGGGTTGATATGGATGCATTAGAGGATTGGCCAGTTATAGAGGTATAAAGGCAAAGACCGACTAAAATACTCAAGTATCTTGGATAAGTTGTTGTCATGAGATTAATTTGTTCCTATTTACTAATTGTGTGAGTCAGGTATAGGATTGACTCTATATTGTATATGTTCTTTCTTCTTTATGATATCCAAAATTGCTCTTGCTTGTAAGTTTTCTCGTCGGAAAATAATGTAAGGGGTGGAAGACAAATAAACGTTTGTAAGGACTAAAATATCCACTCTAATGCGGAATTTGCCCATTTTATCGTTACCTAAAGGGGTAGGGGAAGGGTTAATTTGTCTAATTATATTAAACGAATTAAAATATATTTGTTTTCTTTTTTATGTTAAAATGGTCTTTTGTTGAAAAAATTAAATTTAATATATGAAAAAAATAACTAAAAAAACAACTAAATCCCTGTTAAATATAATTTAAAGTCTTTTTAGAAGTGTCTAGTGTCATTTAAACAAGTAATTTTAGGAGCTATTTTTTATTTGGCGTCTCGTTTCCAAGCAAGCCTTTAGCTATCAAAATAGTATCACCTTTTAATTAACTTTGCAAAACTATATCTATGTGTTTTTAAATGTTATTTTATAACCTTAAATCTCATATAACAATAGATTAATTACAAAAACTACGATCAACTCATAAATATTAAAAGCCATGACAAAAAAGCTATTCAGTCTTTTGCTAGCCAGCATTTCTATGATAGGAATGATAGTTGCACAAAACATTACCTTGGAAGGGTATGTATTTGAAGAAAATAACCGAGGTTATTTGAACGCGGTAGAGGTGTTAATACTCGATAATACTAGCCGAGCGGTCATTCAAAAAACAATGAGTAATAAGGAGGGGTATTATAGTGCTAGTGTACCTATCGGAAAGGAATTAGTAGTAAAGCTCTCCAGAGACTTATATTTTCCAAAAGAAGAGGTCGTTTCTACTGTAGGTAAGACTGCTTCCGAAAAGGTCTATGTTAAGTCGCAGATGGACCGTAAGCCAGGGTACATTTTTGACGTAACTTTAGCAGAGGCAGGTAATTCTAATAATAGAGATGCTATTTCTGGAGCTAAGATCGAAGTGTATAACAATACCTTAGATAAAGAGACTTTAGTCTTAGAAAATTTAGAGGAGCCTAATTTTGATGTAACTTTTGAAAGAGGGAATCATTATACGGTCTTAATCAGAAAAGAAGGATTTTTCAATAAACGATTAGAAGCATATGTGGATGTAGAAGGATGTATTTTATGTTTTGAAGGGGTCGGTACAGTAGAACCTGGTGTTTCTGATGTGATGTCTCGTGGTTTTCAGATGGGATCTGTTCTTGCTAATATAGAATTAGAACCTGCTCAAATTGGTAGAACCATTGTTATTGAGAATATTTATTACGACTACAATGATTCTTCCATCCGCCCTGATGCAGCAGCGGAACTAGATAAATTGACAGGTGTATTGGTGGATAATCCATCAATCATCTTGGAATTGGGTTCTCATACAGATTCTAGAGGAGGAGATGAGTCGAATATGAAATTATCTCAAGAAAGAGCAGATGCAGTAGTAGATCACATTATTACTAAAGGTAAGATTAGTCCTACTAGATTAAAGGCCCAAGGATATGGGGAGACGCAACCTGTTAATGATTGTGACAAAAGAAGAAAAAAATGCTCTGAAGCAGAACATGCAGCCAATCGAAGAACGTCTCTGCGTGTATTGGGTTTTGAAGAGCATGATCCCTATGCAGATAAAAGTCTCAAAGAAATTTTAACAGAGGAAAGATTAATGAGGGAGATCGAAAATTCTGGCGTTATAGAGGTTCCTAAGGATGGGGCGCCGCCCAAAAATTAGATCGCTTTGCTGTCAGAAGTCAGATCGCTTCGCTGTCAGATGTCAGACGTATGATGTTGACCATCTAGGGCAGGGTGATTGGTTCTAGTTTAGGGTTTTTACCAAAGTTTATGTCAGTACGAATCGCTTTGCGTCTAGAGTATATCATGCGTCTGACATCTGACTTGTGGCAATGAAATGATCTGACTTCTTATAAAATACATATATGAAAGCAAATATACCTGAGTCGAAACAAGAACGAATTGTTATTATAGGAGGTGGTTTTGCAGGCTTGACCTTAGCAAAGAAAATAAGCAAGTTAGACTATCAGGTGGTTTTGGTAGACAAGTATAATTTTCATCAATTCCAGCCACTGTTTTATCAAGTTGCGATGGCTGGATTGGAGCCAAGTTCTATTGCCTTTCCTTATAGAAAATTATTCCAAACAGAGAAACGAGATTTTTATATCCGAATAGCGGAAGTGACTAGTGTTGATACGGATAAAAGATGCTTAAAAACCTCTTTAGGTATTTTGAACTATGACCATCTGGTCATTGCTATAGGCGCAGATACGAATTTCTTTGGGAATGAGAATCTGGCTAAATATTGCCTACCAATGAAGTCTATGGGGGAGGCACTGCATATAAGAAATGAAATACTGACTGATTATGAATATGCTTTGTCAACGACCAATTATGAAGAACGACAGGGGTATATTGATGTCGTGATAGTTGGTGGAGGGCCCACTGGTGTAGAGGTAGCAGGTGCGATGGCCGAAATGAGAAAATATATTCTACCTAAAGATTATAAAGAGCTAAATCCTAAGGAAGTTGATATTTACTTAATACAAAGTGGTCCTGCCTTATTGAAAGGCATGTCAGAGAAGGCATCTAAGTCGGCACTCAAATTTTTACAAGACTTAGATGTAACCGTTCAATTGAATTCTAGAGTAACGGATGTAGACGGAGACTTTGTATACCTAAAAGATGGTACGAAGATTAGAGCCAAGAAAGTAATCTGGGCAGCAGGGATTAAAGGAAATACGATTGAAGGTTTACCCACAGAAAGTTTAGTAAGGGGTAATCGGGTAAAAGTCAACACTTTCAACGAAGTAGAAGGACTAGAGCGGGTATATGCGATCGGTGATATCGCCTATATGGAAGAAGGAGATGCCTTTCCACAAGGTCATCCACAAGTTGCCCAAGTCGCTATCCAACAAGGAAAGAACCTAGCAAAGAATTTTAAAAATATTCAAAAGAAGAAACCATTAAAAGCATTTGCTTACAATGATAAAGGATCAATGGCTACGATTGGTCGGCATTTGGCAGTCGTAGATTTGCCTAGGTTTAAATTTAGTGGTGGTTTCGCTTGGTTTGTCTGGTTGTTTGTGCATTTATTTTCCATCATTGGTACCCGTAACAAAGTAATCGTTTTCATTAATTGGGTTTGGAATTACTTTACCTATGACCAATCTTTGCGATTAATTATGAAAAGTAAAGCGCCTAACAATAAGGAATCTAGACCAAAAGAAGATAAAGTTGTTTAAAAAATCAAAAAAGTAGCGGTAGCTTTTCCTAAGAAAAACTACCGCTATTTATACATACTCACATTGAAACAGTATTGTAAATCTATAAAATTAGAACACATGTTTCATAGTTGTAATGTCAAATAAAATGCCAATCTAGCTGAACTGCTCTAAGTCAATTGTTTAATTATTGTCATTTCATCTCTTTATGTTTTTGCTTTTTCTTAAAGATCAGTCGCCTTTCTATCAATAGGTCATCAAAAACACCCCTACTAATAACAAATTCCAAAAAATATAATTTGTAAGATGGATATATTGATGGACACTGATACCCATCTTAAAATAAACATAGCCCATCAACATTATTTTGTTGACCATATATGCCACAAGGGTAGCAAAGGCAATTCCTTCCAACCCATAGAGCTGCACCCAATACAAACTTAAAGACAAATTGATAATTAGTTCAATAATAGCACTGAGCACTAATACATAGTTGTGTTGGCGACTATAGATCAATACTTGTGGCAATAAAATTCGACTACTAATTACCAATAAATAGATATTGAATACTTTGGCAGAAAGACTAAACTCTTCATTGTAAACGAACGGAAATAAGATAGGACTCAATACCATCAGAACAATTGTTATTGGGTAAAGCCAATTAGAAAGTTGATGGATCTTTTGCTTAATAGTAGTAATGGCTTCACTTTCCTTTTCAACGGCTAAAGGAATCATCGTAGCCACTAAAGCGGCTACCAAAATACTGACAATAGGCAATTCTCTAGCCCCATACCTAAATAAGGCAAACATCTTTTCTTCCTCAAAATGACTACTTACAATAAAGCCATCCACATACTCCATCCCCCCACCTAATAGGGCATGTAAACTTAAAGGAAGCATAATTAATAAGACCTTTTTTTGTAAGGAAGTATCCAATTCAAAAGAGCCATATTGATATAATAAATACCACAACCAAACAAACTTGAGTAGACTCCAAAGAACTAGCCCCTGAAATACCCCTTCTAAACCCATCCCCATAGCTATAGGTACTATAATAGCGACTAATTGCAAAATGTGAATCACCACCCCATAGCTAACTAACTGACGATCTTGTTTTTGTAGCACATAAATATATTCAATAATTTGAGCGGGCGTATTAAACAGGAGATACCAAGCGATTAATGATATATAAGGAAGCGATGGATAAGTTGTTAATTGTTGGATCAATAGTTCTTGTCCAAAATAGAGTAGGGCAGCAGCGATGGCAGCTAAACCGAATAACAACAAAAATAGATTGAATAAAAGAGTCCCTTTTTGATGTTCGGCGTAAGAAGGAAATAAAGTTAGCAAACCTTTTTGTCCAGCAGATAGCCAAAAAAAAGACATAAAATTGCCTAAGAAAAGGAGTATTTCATAGATAGACACCTCCGCAGTAGAAAGACCAAAAAAACGAATTAATAAGATTCCAATTAATAGCGTCGTACTGAAACGTATTATTTGGTATAGTTGGAGTGCATTCAATAGCTTGGGATTGACCGCAGAGATTTGTGAGGATAATAATGAATAGGATTTGATTTACCGCATAGGTCATATGGCGGCTTAGCCGCAAATTTCTTTGAACCACAAAAGAAACAAAAGACGCAATAGGCTTTTGTGCTCTTTTGTGCCTTTTGTGGTTTAGAAAAATAGAAAGTAGCTAAAAAAAATTGTTTTTTTTGCAAACTTTTACAAGGTTGTAATACATAATATAGAAGCCTATATTATGTTACCTATGTACCTATATGGTAAAATAAATTACATCTCTGCGTTTAATTATTTCACTTCAGAAATCAAGTTCGGATAATCCGTAATAATACCATCTACCCCCATATCTTTCAACTTCTTCATCGTCTCCACATCATTAATCGTCCAAGGAATTAGCTGCATATTTTTAGCCTTTGTTTTCGTAACCAAAGAATCAGTAACTAATTGATAATAAGGACTATAGATGGTTGGCGTAAAACTCAATAGATCCATATTATCTTCAAAAGAATTAATGTTTTCTATTAAGTAAGCCGTCACAATTTTTTTATCAATAGCATAAGTCGCTTCTAAGCTACGAACGTCAAATGACTGTATACAAGCTTGCTCATATATACCTAACCTATTAATTTCTTTTAATAAAATAGCCGCAAACAATTCTGGGATTGGAGCCAATACGGTATCCCATTCTGGCCTGCTTTTAATTTCAATATTGTATAAAGGTTGTGGATGGTTATTCTTTTGACAATAGTCATTTACAGCAGTGACGACTTCCTCCAAAGTAGGTTTGTGCACTTTCATTTTTGTCTGCTGCGGAAATCGTTCATTGCCACGTATGCCGACATCATATTTTTGCAAGCTAGCCAGATCCATATGCCGAATACCAAACTCTTTTTCTTCTTCATGCATGATAGGCGATCCATCAGGTTTGGAAGAGATTTCTGCGGAAAACCAAGGCTCATGCGAAATAATGACTTGACCATCTTTAGAGATGGCGGCATCCATTTCTAACGTTTTAACATTATAATCTAATGCCTTTAGAAATGCAGGTACGGTATTTTCTGGCAATAGGCCCCTGCAGCCTCGATGTCCTTGCCAATCGAAGGTAGATGTCTTCATAGATGTATCATTGGAACAAGATGCGAAAGCGCATACTACTAGGAATAGGCTGATATAGGAAATGCTAGGAAGCAGCATTCCATGGCCTCTGTGTTGCTTATTCATCCTGTAAAGGAAAGAAATGGTAAGGAGAAAATATAGAAAAGTGGAAATTATTTTGTATACTATTCAATCACAATTAATGGTTTAGTCAAAATATCTAATTCTGTTTGTAGTACCACATAGTACATCCCCACGGTCAACCTTTGTGCAGGGAAAGCTTTACTATGGCTGCCCCCTTGGAAAGTAGTTTTATCTGATATGGTCAATATTTTTCTACCATCCGTTGCATATATCATCAAAGAAGCTTCTGTGGTATATGAGAGTTGAAAGCGAATATTCGTCCAAGTATTCGTTGGATTGGGCATTACTTCAAGGCTAGCTGCATGCTCCATATTGCTACTTACGGTGCTAGAGTTTTGAGTAGGAGGTAATCTAACAATATCTGTAGAATCAATTAAGGATTGTCCGGATACTGGTAGACAAGCTACAATATCTACTAACACATCACTATTCATTTTTGCATGGAAACCAGGTTTTAACAGAACAGCATTACCAGCTAGTAATTGTACATCGCTATTCCCTTCAATAATAGCTTCACTTTCTATTTGCATGGTTGCACGGTAATCACCATTGTTTAGCTGAATATTATTTTGCACAAGAATTTCTGGACCACAGTCCATTTCGGAGATAGGTCGACCGACACAATCACAATTTCCATCAATACTGTCCTCCTCTGTTTCGTCCATGCCATCATTGCAAGGATCACCATATGCTGCACAATCGGTAGCGCCAAAAGTAATTTTACTTAAACCACTACAACTACTATCATCCCAGTTACTAGTAGCCGTAATTAATACAT
>CALJIY010000439.1 GCA_937973945.1 uncultured Saprospiraceae bacterium
TTCCTTCCATCATTCCCCATGATACAAAGTAGCATCCTCACTCTTATATCCCCGAAAATCATTCCTACCAGAAACATACAAACCCGCCTTATACAACTCGTCCTCAAAGATAGCTGGATCTACTTTGTACTCCGGTTCACAAGAAATTTCGACCAAATTACCAGAAGGATCTCTTACAAATAATTGCATCGCTCCATCTGGTAATTGCCGTACATTCCCCCAGGGTTCAATATCAATAATTCCCAATTCTTTCATCCGCCAGAAGATGGTGTTGAAGTCATCTACACATACACAAATATGCCCTCTAAAAGATTGGGCATCTTCCCACTCTGTTAGATGTAATTGTTGGGTATCGTTAATTTTAAAAAAGGCCGTTGGATAATCAAAGACAAAGGCAGGGAGAACTTCTAAGCCCATTTCCTTCTCGTAAAATTCCGCAGCAGGTTCTAGCTGATTGACCACTAGGGTGACGTGATTTATTTTAGTGATTTTTGCCATTTTTCTGTTGATTAAATAGTTGGACAAAAGAAAGAACACAAGTAGTTTTTTATCTAAAAACATAGGCAAATAGGACACAGTAGGCTATGTGTCCTATATCGTGACGACCACCAGTTTGTAAAAAAAACAAAGTTTTTTAACCACTTTCTATTTTTCTGAACCACAAAAGGCACAAAAGGGAACAAAAGCCTTTTGTGAATTTCTTTTGTGTCTTTTGTTTCTTTTGTGGTTCAAAGAAATTTGCGGCTAAGCCGCCATAAACCTATGTGTTTAAAATTATCAAAACATACGTTATCCTTTTTCAATTGAATAAGAAAAGACACCTAATTACCCTTGTTTATATTCTTTGACGAAATCCCAATCTACAGACATGCCCAAACCTGCTGCCGTAGGTCGTTCAATAAACCCATCGACTGCCACAATCTTTTCTTTCACCAATTCAAACATCATCGGATTTCCGCCGGAAGAAAATTCAATGATACAAGCCGCAGGACTCGCAAAAGCCACATTCACGCCTGCCATAAAAGAAAAAGCAGAACCCCAGCAATGGGGCGCTAATTCTATTTGATAAGTGGCTGCCAGATTAGCGACCCGTACCGTTTCTGTAATGCCACCGATAATAGCCGCATCTGGTTGGAGCACATCTACTGCCCGCAAATCCACTAATTCCCGCATATCAAAACGGGTGTATTCGCTTTCTCCCGCGGCGATCGGTACATAGGTGGAAGCACGGACCTCTGCGCAGCCTTTTTTGTTATCTGGCGAGATAGGTTCTTCAAACCAATATAGATTGCTTTCTTCAACGCCTTTACAAAAACGTTTGGCTTCTGGCACATTCATCGTGCCATGTGCATCCGCCATGATTTTTATATCAGGTCCTAATGCTTTTCTTGCTGCTTTTACTCGTTCAATACTATAGTTAACCGTGTGATCCATGACGCCGACGCGCATTTTAATCGCCTTAAAACCTTTGGAAGTATAGCCTAATAATTGGTCGCCAATCGCATCAGCATCTGCCCAACCGCCACTGGCATATGCTTCCATCTTATCTCGCATAGCACCACCTAATAGATCCACTACTGGTACGCCTAAAGCTTTGCCTTTTAGATCCCATAAGGCCATATCAATTCCACTCAAGGCGGATATCGTTAGACCTCGATTACCTAAGATTGGAAAAGTACGACCTCTTTTTAATGCATAATGATCTCTTGTCCCATTATACATTTGCTCCCACAATTTGGATATTTGTCCAGCATCTTGACCTATTAAAATGGGCTTTAATTCATTTTCAATACAAGAAACAATAGAGGCACAAACACCAGAAGAACCCACCGCCGCTTTGGCTTCTCCAAAACCTTGTAAGCCCGTATCTGTTGTCACTACCACCAAAGTCATATCGAAATTGGTGAGTAATCCGTAATCAGATCGGTGCTGTTTTTTTTCTGGAATCGGGCAGCGTAACCAGTAGGCTTCTACATTGGTGATTTTCATAAATTTTATTTTCTTCTGACTAAACCGAATCAATTAAAGGCAACAAAGTATCAGCAGATACTTTCGTCAACATCGTATAAAATTCTTCCGTCATCGCCGAACTACCATGATCCTCCAAGAACTTTAATTGCTCTGGGGATAAGTCGGTAGGATTCTTATCAATACTATTTGGATAAGGATTGGCAGGTGTCCGATCTAATGGCGCACAAAATTCTACGGAGAGTGCGCCATCAAAGCCCACCTCTTTTAGAGTGTCTACTATTTTAGGCCAATCAAGTGTTCCCATTCCTGGTGCAAAGCGATTATTATCCGCCACATGAAACCCGACTAAGCGGTCCTTTGCCCGTCGAATCGCTTCATAGTAATTGGCTTCCTCCAAATTCATATGGAAGATATCTAGGCAGACGCCGCAGTTAGGTCCCACCGCCTCTGCTAAAGCTAAGGCTTGATCACCTCTATTAACAAAGTAAGTTTCAAAACGGTTAATCGGTTCGATACCAATTAAAACGCCTGCTTTTTCCGCAAATTCATAACATTCTTTCATCGACTCTACTGCCCAATTCCATTCTTCTTCTGGGCGGCCATCTGGAATGATTTTGCCGACTGTGCTCGGTACAACAGAGACCATGTGCCCATCTAATTCTTTGACCATCGTGATCACATCTTTCACATATTGTACAGAAGTCGCCCGTTGCGCTTCGTCTTTGGCTAATAAGTTCCGCTCTTCCATCATCAAGGTAACCGATCCCCAACATTTTAAACCATGATCTTTCAATAAACGACGAACATGTTTGGTATCATAATTTTCAGGTGTCCCCTGTATTTCTAGGGCATGATAACCCAATTTGGCAATACGAGCTATTGTTTCTTCGATGGATTCTGCCCGCATCCAATTATGTATTGCTAAGTGCATGGTTGGTTTTGTTTGTTATTTTTAGAACAGAGAGTAGAGAATAGAGAGCAGAGAAAGATTTCGTTTAAAAAATAACGAAATATCGTTTGTTTTTAAATGAATTCTGTCTCTATTTTCTGCACTCGGTTTTCAGCTCTTCAAAATTATAAATATTTAGTAGTTTATGTTTTAAATTTGAAGTTGTTTAAAAAATGGATTAATGGATAATTAAACAACTTATTCTGTCAGAAAAGTAATAAATAGATCATGAAATACATAATGCTTTTCCTAATTATGTTGAAGTATTTCATTTATTCGCTGATTTTCTGATTGATCGCAATCAGATCTTATTCTAATAACAGCGTCTCTTGATTGACTCTTGCTATTTGTATATCTTTATTCAAAAACGGTTAATGACTAGAATCTTGCTATTAGTCATGGGGAAAAAGAATCTAGGAATCCTCACCCTGCTAGTATTGGTCAAATTACTAATCCAATTACTTGGCAACAGGAACTATGGTTTTCACAGAGATGAATTATTGCATTTATCCGCTAGTGAGCATTTAGCTTTCGGCTTTATGGAGTTTCCACCTTTCATTGCAGTTATTGGAAAATTATCCTATTGGTTCTTTGATTATTCCTTGATGGGTACAAGGTTATTGCCAACGCTTGCGGGAGTCGCCATCTTAATACTTTGCTGTCAGATAGCCAAAGAAATGAAGGGTGATTGGCGCAGTATGTTGTTAGCAGGAATTTGTGTTCTTTCTTTTTTACCCTTCTATAGAAACCATACCCTATTTCAGCCTGTTGCCTTTGACCAGTTATTTTGGACTTTGGGTTTTTACTACCTAGCTCGCTATCACAATACCTCCAACAAGAATTATTTATTATTCATTGGAGCCACTCTTGGTATAGGATTATTGAATAAATACACCATGCTCCTCTGGGCCTTTGGAGTTTTTGTAGGTTTGCTTTTTTATAAAAAAGGGAAGTTATTCAAAGATAAATGGCTGTATATATCTGGTTTATTGGCCTTGCTTATTTTTCTACCTAATATTATCTGGCAATTACAAAACGGCACTCCATTTCTTAGACATCTCCAAGAGTTGCAGGAGAGTCAGTTAAGTGAATTAACTCCATTAGCATTTGGTCGGGAACAATTAAATTTTCCATTCACTTTTCTCCTTAGCATACTCGGAGTAGTTCACCTTATACTAAATAAACAATATAGATCCATTGGTATTGCGGCTGTAGTTATTTTCTTTTCTATGTGGTTGCTACAATCAAAGCCCTATTATGTCTTTGCCCTATATCCTGTACTTTTTGCAGCAGGAGCAACAAGCATTACAAAATACTTAGCTAATAAAAATAATACTTGGATTTATGTTATTGCCACCCTACTACTATTTACAGCCCTCCCATTTATACCACACTTAACGCCAATCCTTTCTATAGAAAACTATACGTCTTTTGCTAAGCTTCACGAAAAGAATGGTCGAATAGAATTAACAGGAGATTATGCAGATATGTTTGGATGGGAAGAACAAGTCAAATTAGTAGATAGTCTTTATCAATCCTTGACGCCCATAGAAAGAAAGCATTGTGTACTTTGGGCAGAAAACTATGGCGAAGCAGGCGCTTTAAAGATCTTAGGGAAGCAATATGCTTTGCCGAATCCAATAAGCAGACATGGTAGTTTTTGGACTTGGGGCTCTGGACCAAAAGATGCCACTATTTGGATTAGCCTTGGCAATGAAACACCCGCTGTGGAATATATTTTTGAAGAAACCGAATTAATCAAAACGATCTACCATCCCTATGCCATCGGAGAAGAGAATGGCATCCCTCTATACATCTGTAGAAAACCAAAAAGAAATATCCAACAGTGGTGGAAAGATTATGAACCTTATATATTTGATTGAGTATCTCAGCCACAAAGCGGGCGACACCCATGACGCAGTAGTGGGATAGACATCCCGCAACCCATAAAGCTGTCATGCAAGAAAAGCCCCAAAGCGGGCGACACCCTGTAGCCCATGACGCAGTCATGGGAGCACCCATAGCAAAGCTATGGGATATAAATCCCAATAGTTTGTTAACAGATCCTAATTCTTGTTAATGACCTGTAAATAATCTACATTTTTAAATAAAATAAACTTATATTTAGAGGAGAAATACCCAACGCAATACATGGATAGATACCCAAACCCACATAAACGGACAAAAGAAGTACCACCTTGGCTCCTTAACTGGCTAAAGGTGCTCCTAATTGTCGTGTTCATCGGGCAATTTATCTATCATATCCCAGAAGGGTATGTTAAAACTGCTTTCCAGCCGAAGCCTCCCCCAATAGAAATTATAGAATACAATCAATTACAGCTAGGAACTTTATTACCAGTCCTAGGAGATCATATCTTTTGGGGAGATCAACTCCTACCCTATCAAATTGCAGATGTCAAAGAATTAGACAAAAATTACTTTGAAATTTCCAATTGGAAAATGAGCCAATTAGGACAGGACAAAAGTATTAATTACAAAGGGCAGCTTCTAGAACTGACAAAAATCAATGCGATCTTTCTAAAAGAAGGACTATCCCCTATCATATGTGAAGAAAGTGCAGATTCTGCCAGTTGCTTTACAAGCATCCTAGGAGAAATCGGGGATGATTATGAGGTGTGGCTATCCTTAGAGACAGAACAGAAGCAATTTTTTTCCAAAATTAAAGTGGGCAATAGTGGAACTGCTGCTAAGACTGCGACAGAGGAAGTATCTATTTTTTGGGAACAATTAATCAAGAAAGAAAAGTTCAAAGCCATAGATAAATTAGCCGTTGAAAAACCAGTATTTCATTTCAATAATTATTTATTCCAATGGGGAGATTGGCAGCGACACTTGAATAAACATAAGGGGGAATCAAGGATTAAAATAGACTTGGCTACCTTTAAAAAATTGTTGAAAACCGAGTATCCGAAGTTATATATGGATGGAGAATTCGTCCCTTTTTATTTTCATGTAGGCTTCTGGGATAGAAAACGATGGGATTTGAGTTGTGGGATGATCATCGAATCAGAAACAAAGGATATTTTAACTGATTTTCACTGTTTAGAAGCCCAACTAGAAAGTGCGAAAGTGGGAGATCATATTTCTGTATTTATATATCCGCAAGAAAGTTTTTTAGAGAAAATTGCGCCTGATAATTTAACAGGTATTCCTTCTTTTATTCTCAATGGTCGACATACGGACTTATCGGTACCTCTTGAATTAGTAGCAGAACCAATTGACCCTACGAACGCTCCATTAAGCTTAAAGACTTCCCAATTTACGTTCCAATTAAGTGATCTACCAGGCCAGGAAGCGATGGCTAGAATGGATACGACGAATGCTAAAAACCAAACGCTTTTAGAGCACTATCAATCAAGTGAAAGAACGAAAGTCGTGCATATCCCTAATTTTAAAACAATTAGACGTTTAATAGGGGCACATGACAATTTCCTTGCGGACACCGATATAGACCATACCTACACGCTAGTCGATAAGGTGTATTCCGTTCATACCTATCCTGAATTCTATGATTTTGATGTATTCCCGCCACTCATTCAGTCTAGAGGACTGAGTGCGGTCTTGGATCGAACGACCTATCCACTAAAAGACTATGCCCACTATAGAGATCCTTTTCTGATTATGATTGGATCAGAAAAAGTAAAGCTGCTTCAAACGAACATAACGATTATTCCTAAGGAAGGTCCTGTTATTCAATATATTACGGACAATCCTGATCGATATGATATCAATGCTCGACTAGATGATTTGCCGCCACAGTCTAGCATTTATTTTGATCAGATTTTATTTGAACGATCTAATGGAGAGCAATTGGCTTTTCCGTTGGCGGTGGCTATTCACTTGGAGTAACGGAGTAAGTAGAACACTGAGTCACAGAGGCACGGAGGAAAATTATTCTCAGTGACTCAGTGACTCTGTGTTCTATTTTCAACATGACATTTAGTCCCCTCTCCTCTACCACCCACATAAACCCTCCACAAACCTCCGACTCCCATCATTCACCCAGCCATCCAACTGCGCAGGATCTTTGAGTTGTTGTCCTCGTTTGCGAGGCACTACAATATACCCACAAGACACATCTGACAAGGCAGACATATCACTCCATAATTTTTCAATTTGAGCAACAGGATATATGTCTTCTTGTCCATGCCCCCAACGATATTTTACTTCTTTGATTGTCAAATAACTCGGTAGTCTTTCAGCGGCCTTTCGAACGACTTCATCCAAAAATGTGGCGTCTTTGTATAGGTCTTCTCGAGTCAAGCCAAACCAAGCTAAGAGTTGATCTACTTGAATCCAAGTCGTCATCGTGTTATAGTAACTGAGCTTTAATTCATCCGTTTCTCTTGGCTGCGCTAGACCTTCCAATAATCGGGGTTTTCCATTTACTAAGGCTAATCCGCCTCCCTTATCTTCTAGCCTTCTAGGGACGATTTCAAAGCTAAGCATATTGCCTGACGCTAAATGTTGGGTCAATATTTTAGGATCTAAATTGGCGCCTAATGTATCCACGTTGTGTAGCATAATGGTGCTTACTTGTGGTTGGTCTTTAAGCAACTGCGCTAAGGTGCCGTTCCGAATTAAGTTGGGTACTTCATACCAATGTCCTAGTGGGCTGAATCGTTGGCGTGCCAAATTATCTGTATAATCGGAGCCTTCGCCTTTAGATTTGGCCCAATCCATTAATGCTTTTCTGCCTGCTATTTTTACTTTTTCTTTATTTTCATCTAATACCTCCTGCGGCATTTCCTCCCAAAGAAATTGCAAATCTCGAACCATTGGCACAAAACGTTGACCTATAGATCTGCCTTTGGAAACATACACATTGCCATCGTAACCGTATTGCTTGGTTTGCTTCATTTCTTTAGCAATAGCGTCATAGGTTAGGTAACTAGTCGCTACTAAATGCGCAGGAGCTTTTCCATATAATTTTCCTATGGCTTCGGTCTTTGCTAAATGTACTTCTAGGAAACTTCTATGCTGTCCACCCATCTCTGCAAATGGATTCAAGGCTTTGATCACGCCTGCGCCTTTGGTCCATCGACTCCCTACTCCTCCTGCTAAACTTAATACTGCTACCTTGCCTTTTTTCAAAGCAGCCTTTCCTGCACTTTCCTTTTTTAAATTAGCAGCAAAGGACACTTGCTTCGGCGATACATCTTCTATACTGGTTTCTATGGACAAACGGTTTCGACCCAGTCCAATTCTGCCTTTTTGGATAGCAGTACGGATGCCTTCATGCTGAATATGATCAAAACCATTCTCTGATTTTATGGTATTGGCTAAGTCGTGCTGTATTTGTTTTTTTGCTCCTTCTCCTGCATCTGCTACTTGAAATAAATTACTAACTAGCGTTCGTAATAAAGTATAATTAGCGGATTCTCCTTTAAGCGTTTTTGTATATAATTCGACTTCTATTTTTCGCTGGTAGTCAATTTTGGCAGGATCTATTTTTGCTAGATTAGAGATTTGTAAACCATAATAACGAGCGGGCATAAAGGCTTTTTCTTCCTTTAAAAAAGTACAAAACGATCCTTTATTATTAATTTTAAAATTATAGACAACCGGTTCCATAGCAAAGGGTAAAGCGGAATCTAAAGCAGCTTTACTTTCTTGTAGAATATCTAATACCGCCTGCTTGGTTTTGGAAGCATCGTTGTTTTTGACATACATTCCCATACCGCCACCTGACATACCGCCCAACATCATAAATCCTAAATAATTTTTCTTAAATTTCGCTTGTGCTTTTTCGATCAACATTTCGGTATACCTTGTTGTTGCCCAAGGTATTATGGTCTTAATGGGATAATTCCAGTTATGGGTCGTATTTGCCGCTAAATCTTTTATACTCCCTTCTTTTAAAGCTTTTAAAATACCCTTATAAATATCACCCGTAGCCAATCTTGCTACCCATTCTTTATCCGATCGCAGCAGATATTTTTCTGTTACCATTTCCAAAATAGGCCCTACGTTCTGCGCCATGCCTCCATGCATTAGCATCAGGTTATTACTTAATTTTTCAGATAGGTCTGCACTCAAATCTGATTTGCCGAGTATTCGGTGTTGCGGTAATAAACAACCCTTACTAATCCCAAACTCTGGATCGCCTTCCTTGGCGATTGCGCCTTCAATTGCTTTGATCCCAGGCCATACGCCGCCCGAATCTTGCCAGCCCCCACCCGAGCCGCCCAGCCATTCGCCTAGTATCGCGCGGGCTGCCACTAAGCGTCGCTCTGACTCCTTTAGTGCGCCTTTTACATTAACCGTTTGTTTGGTCGCCCGCATCATCACACTTATAATGGAACCTAACAAATTGGTAGATACCGCAAATCTAGATCCCTTCGGAATATCATTGACCATCGTCACCAATTCTATACCCATCCCCGGCGCAATCATTTTTCCTAATAACTCTGGTAAGGATTGCTCGGTTCCTTCAAAGGAAGGTGGAATAAAACCAGAGGCAATCACCCCTGCTTTTAATAAACTCAAATAGTCATTTCCAAAATTGAATAAATCCGATAAATCCGTAATATCTTTAGTCACCCCCAGATCAATACTACTCAATCGAATGACAGGTTCTGTGATCACTCGAACATAAGTTTGAATGGGTGGTTTAATCGTTTTATCTCTGCCAAATACCCCCAGATCAATAGACACATTAATCACCCGCGCCCCTTCTGGATAATCCATCCCCAAAAAGAATATATCTGACCATCCACTATGACTGAGGTCCATTCTGACCGCTGTCTTTTCTTCTAAAATAGGATAGAGATTATTCTCAGCTGATCGTTGTAATAAGTCTCGATGAATACGAATTGGATGCTCTGCTGTATAACCCCCTCTAAACATCCATTGGTTGCCTGCTGTAGAGCGAACACTCTTTCGTACTTGTTCGCCTAATATCTGAAAAGAACGTTGGTGATAAGCCTCTGCCAAAGCACTTGCTAGGTTGGCATTCAAACCTTTGGTTTGTTGATTTTTTCTAAAAGTAGCTATGGCCTCCTCAAAGCGTCGATGCATTAAATGTTCTAAGCCTTCGGGCGGTACTAGTCCTGTCGTGGGTAGTTTTTTAAAATCAGGTAGGACAAAACGATAGGCGGCGTATAGAAATAAACTGGCCCTTACGCGCTCATACAAGTTGTCCGTTTGCTGCCGAAAAATCTCTAATCCTTCTAACTCTTTTAGTAATTTGGCTAAGGGTTTATTTTTGCAGAGTTGATAGAAAGAGGTGTTTCTTGTTTTTTGGTTTTGACTGGTTATGGTTTGTAT
>CALJIY010000440.1 GCA_937973945.1 uncultured Saprospiraceae bacterium
AGTGATGATTCGATTGAGATTGATGGAGCGGTGATGAATTTGAGTATTGAGTTGGCGAATTAGGATCTCTTCTTTCTGTTGATTAAAATAGCGGCTTTCCCTTTTATGGGAGGGCCGCTATTTTTGTTTACGTGCGATCCGACCAAATTTTGAAAATCTTTAGTTTAAAATATTATTGTCGGATCTTCAAAAACTTATGATTAGCATTCCCTCTAGGAAGTTGTCCATGTTTGTTCTTAAAATTCAAAATGGACTCATCTTCCAAGCGTCTAGCATTAAGTCGACCTTCGATAGGAAATCGAATAATTCGTCCAGAAAATCTTTTCCAGCCAGCCACTTTGTTGAATAGAGTAATTTGCCCTAGAAGTCGTGCGGAAGTGTAGAGGGCATTTACAGGTTTGTCTGAAATGCCAAACTTAAATATTTGTTGCTGTTCAAAATCGTAGATAATATAGAGGTGGTGCGTGTTTAGATTTTGAAGCAGATTACTATGCTTCTTTTTGGCCATCGTTTAAATAGCTATTGCGTTTTCTCCCCATAATGCTTGATTAAAGAAAGATTCATAATTAATAGTAGGAATATAGGGATACCCTTTACCTGTCTTTTGTAGATATGCTTTTTCAGCCACAGATAAGAGTGCTTCGAAGTCATTATCTGTAGGCATTATATTTGGATTTTGTAATAATTGATTGTAATACGTTTTTCCTTTTGCTACAGCTAGGCATCTCGCATATAAAAAAGTATCCGCTGAAAAACCTAGTTCTTTATCTTCTAAAGGTTTAGCGAAAGCAGGTCCATCTATTTGGTGTAGAAAGAATGCTAGTCGTTCTGAAAATTGATAAATCGTAACTACAGGAGCGCTAGCAAGGGCAGAAATTAAAGGAAGGAGTTGAGTAGCACTATCTTTTTGTTGCCAGTCTATTTTGTGGATATAGTTCCAAAACATAGCTTCTGACATAGCAAAAGCTTCTTTTTGTTCTCTAGTTAGCTGTATTTTTTTTAAAGAATTTATCAAATAAGTCAGGGTGTGAGTATCTAATTTATTTAGATGCTTTATTAACTCGTCTATAGATACATCTGTTTTTATTTGTATTGTTGACATAGCTTTATTTCGGTAATACTATCACATAATAGCATTTGTTGCCTATAACAAAGATAACTTTTTATTTTATTAGGCGAAAGTGCTACTCAATATATAGTTGAGTCGTTTAAATTGAAGTAAGCATTTCTTAATGGAATCAGAAAAGTAGAATTAGGTATCTATAAAAAACAAACCGCATCCATAATTAAATGAATGCGGCAGCTCTATAGCGTGAAAAGGAGGAGTTGTTTTCAACTAGCCTCTAATGAAAGAACCGATTCTGCTCTAAATCAGAATATAAAAATTTTATTTTGATACTTAAATTGGTATGTAGAAAAATTGCTAAGTACGGTGTGTTGATATAAAGATATGTATTTAGTTTGTTATTGTCAAATTTTATTCTGCAAAAAAATTAAGATTATTTAAGATTTTCAAGTGGAGTAATTTTAAAACAGCTAAAATTTAAGAGCTTGTTTAAAATTTGTACGAACTGATTGTCAATAGCTTAGGGTTTTGAGGAAGCATTAAAATTGTTGCCTAGCGAGCTAGGTGACAATTTTAATGTAAACTCAAGTTCCTAAGATATTGGTTGTCAGGAAGTAGAAATTTAGACAAGATCTAAGGACAAATGACGATAAAAAAGAGGGTTAAAAGAAAAAGGAATAATGAAAAAATGCGTTTTTCATTATTCCTTTTTGTTAATTTTTATGAAAAAGAGACAAAGTAACCTTTAGCCTATTGTTTCAAATCTGCTATAATATTCCCTCCTTTCAGTTTTATGATACGATCTGTTTTAGCGGCTAGATTTAAGTCATGGGTTACAATAACCAATGTAGTTCCCATTTCCTTGTTAAGTTGGAATAATAAGGCTTCTACTTTTTGGCCAGTCTCTTCATCTAGATTACCAGTAGGTTCATCTGCGAAGAGTATTTTAGGATCATTAGAAAAAGCCCTTGCTAGGGATACTCGTTGTTGCTCCCCTCCAGATAATTGAGTAGGGTAGTGGTCATGTCGATCGGCAAGCCCAACTTTTTCTAATAAGTCCATTGCCTTTTTTTCACTACCTGATTCGCCTCTTAATTCCAAAGGAACCATGATATTTTCTAAAGCGGTTAAAGTGGGGATGAGTTGAAAATTTTGGAAGATAAAACCGACACAATCATTTCTTAATTTAGCTCTTTCATCTTCTGATAATGGCTCTAAAGCTTTCGCGTTTAAAATGACTGTTCCTGTGGAGGCTTTATCTAGACCCGCACATAAACCAAGCAAGGTAGTTTTACCACTGCCAGAGGGCCCCACAATGGATACAATCTCTTGTGCTTCTATTTTAAAATTAATATCTTTTAATACACTTACCGTTTTTGATCCGCTAGTATACTTTTTTGATAGGTTTCTTATTTCTAACATGTATTAAATTAAACGTAATAATGATTTAGTTTCGTAGCTGGAATAGTCATATTCCCTTTGGGCTTTAGGGTATAATTTTTGATTGCTTATAGCCAAGATATACCCCTTTGTTAACCTCTAAAGGTATAGATAGTTTAGCTACATCCTATAGTTTTATCAAAAGGGTTTAAAAAAATCATAATTTTTTGTTAAGCAGAAGTGTAAAAGTAGCTTGTTGTTTAAAAAAAGTGAAATTTTGTTAGTTCTATACTTGGAAGTTGTTTCATGATTTTATGAATCACTTCCCTAATACCATCAAATAACTACGAATTACATTATGAAAGGAGCTTACCTTAGTTTTTTAGCTATTTTATTTTCTACTTTTTCTCTTTTAGCACAAGAAACAAATCCTGTTACCTGGTCTTTTTTTGCAGAAAAAACTGGAACGCAGGAATATACTATTACGTATAGTGCAGATGTAATACCGGGATGGTATATCTATTCTCAGCATACAGACCCAAGTGGCCCAATTCCTACTGGCTTTTATGCGAATGAAAATCCATCGATTGAATTAGTCGGAGAAGTAACAGAAGAAGGAAAAAAGAAAGAAGGTTTTGACACTTTATTTGAAGTGAATGTCATTAAGTTTAGTGGTCTGGTATTGTTCCGTCAAAAGATAAAATTAAAAGAGGGCGCTACGAATTTAACGGGCTACTTAGAATTTATGGCCTGTGATAACGAGCAATGTCTACCTCCGCAAGAAGTGGAATTTGATATTGCGATTAGTGAATAGGCCTGAACATGTTCTTGATTGTAGCTTTAAGGACAGTTTCAACGAAACTATTTTTCTTTATAGGCCTTATCATATATAAATAGGACTACTTTTTTCGTTCTTAAACTCTAAGCTACTCATACTTCTCTATCGTAAAA
>CALJIY010000441.1 GCA_937973945.1 uncultured Saprospiraceae bacterium
GGAATAATAGTCGTTGTATAGGTATAGCTATTCTGTGGTGCATTCCCAATATTTGAAATAGTGACCGTATAGGTAACATCAGTTGATTCATTTGTTAAAATACCGGAAGGTTCCCAGACAATCGAATTATCTGCATAAAAAGTAATATTCTGTTCGGTTATTGAATTAGTTATAATTGCGCCAGAACCAGAAGTAATGCTAACTGCTGCATTCGAAAAATCTGCACCAGGAATACTAAAGGACCAACGGTTAGGAACTAAAGGCTGGGGCATAAATCCCGCTGGTGGATAGGCTATAAATTGATCATAGCTTGGAGCTATATTGTTATTATCAATGACATACATTGCATTGAAACGAGTAGAGGTCGCTATGCCCATTTCCTGAGCAGCTGAATACAATATCCATCTCCGATGAGCTACCGCTTCATTAAAATTGCCATCATCTCTCATATACACATCAATAGGTCCTCCAAGATCCCAACTGGGAAAAGAAAAAGCAATATTGGATCTAGAGGCCGCTTCTATAGCATCTGCTGAGGTGCAGGCCCAAGTATTACAAGGTGCTCCATTATTACCTCCACAGTGACTGTAGTTATTCTCTGCCTCGTACATCAATACCGCAGCCATTGCCTTGTTATTTTTTACCTCTTCTAGGGTGATAGGGTTGAGTCCGCCTACTAATGCTCTATAATAATTTATCTTTTGAAGATGTTTGGCTCGGACAGATGCTGACATAGTTCCAATAGAGCAGTCCGTTGGATTACCTGTCCAGTTAAGTTCTGCATCTGTGAAATTAGCCGTAAGGTATTTATTTTGATAATTATCAATAACAGTCTGCCTTGGACATTGAGCGGCTAATTGATAGGTAAGAAAAAGGAAAATATATACGATGGACAGGAATCGGTGCATAGATAGGTTTATGGTTGTAAACGGATGATTTTTTATATGTGTTTAAAGATAGGCAAACGTTCTATATTTTGCTAATATATTGTTAATTTTAATATGTTTTTACATAAAAAAAGCCAAGAGATGAAATTAACATCCCCTGACTTTATGGGTTTATAATTATGTTTTTGATTCGTCTAATGAATCACTAATCTTTTAGTAAGAATACCTGTTTCTTGCTGCACTTGTACCAAATAGATTCCTGCTTGTAAGCCTTTCAAGTTTAGAGGTATATGCTGCTCTCCACTATTGGCATCAATAGCTATCTGATGAACTATTTTGCCTGTAATAGATCGAACTTGAATTTGCATAGGATGCTTAGCATTGGCTAACTTGATAGCGCTATTTCCATGAGTAGGATTTGGAAATAAGGTGAAATCAGTACTGTTTTTTTCTTGTGCCGGTATCCCTGATGAGTGGGGTATACCACGATTCGTATTTGCTATTTTATTTGAAAACCTACTCTTAGTAGTAGCTATTGAATTTGAGGTTGAATTTGAAGTTGAAGAAGATGGACAAACCCAAGTATGCTCTGCTTCGACCAAAGCAAACTCCACAATACAATCATAATCAGGTGTACTTTGGCAAAATAAGGTGCCGTCTTGGAAGTATAACTCTGTCCAACCTGGCCCTTGAAGTACAACATATTTATAACCAGTATACAGGCTTGACCGATATACCGTGATGGTTTCATTTACACAGGTGTCTGTATCAAATAGATCTGTTAACCAAGGGAAGCTACTATAAAAATTAGGGACAGTACTTCCGCATTCACTCTGGCTGATCACTTCTACTCCTGCACAAGTTGCTTCACATTCGTTTTTGTAGGTATTACCATCCACACCACATACTGGTAATTCCGTATCTGGACAAATACATGTCTCACTTGCAGAGACACAAGTCAGCTCAATCGTACCTTGAACGAAGTTACAGGGAGACCAAAAATTAGCCCATATAAAATCAAAGTTGATCGTGGCACCGTCTTCAAAATCAAATTCCATTCCTTCTGGAAAGTAAGGATCGTATATCGTGCCGTTTGGTAATTCAATGAAAATGAATGGAGTGCCATCACTGCAATTTATTCTTCTTACATTTCCAGTAAAGTTGCTGCAATCGCCTGTTGGTACATAAGGGGTTGTCGTACTACATTTCCAAGTTTCTATGATCTCATCTATGGCATATAGGTCTGAACATATATAGACAGGTGACCCCACACAATATTCCGTTCCTTGTGCATTATACAGTATGGAACTAGTCCCTTTAGTTAATAGTAAATAAGTATAGCCGCCAGATTTATAGATGGTTATAGAATCGCCATTACAAGCTATTGGATCAACGAAGTTGTTCAACCAAGCATATTCCTCAAAGAATGCTGGTATCTCTGAATTCGTTACGCAGTTAGATACCGTATTATCAGGCACACAAGGATCATTATCATCTGGATCATTTGCAGCAGGCGTGCCGTCTTGGTCTGCATCAACGATAACGACATTACAATTAGCCACGGTGTTATCAGGTACACAAGGATCATTATCATCTGGATCATCTGCGGCAGGCGTGCCATCTTGGTCTGCATCAACGATGACGACATTACAATTAGCCACCGTATTATCCGGTACACAAGGATCATTATCGTCAGGATCAGAACTAGCAGGTGTACCATCTTGATCTGCATCTATAGGCGTAGGATTAGTTCCGCAAGTCCAATTATGCAATTCCTCAGAAACGGTATAATATTCTAAACAATTTAGCCCAGGGCCATTGGTACAATATAAAGCACCCTGCCCATTGTATAAAATAGAACTAGTGGTCGTTTCTACTAAAACATAAGTATAGGTTCCTGATTTGTACACTAGAATACTTGTTCCTTCACAATCATTGACATCGACTAAATCATTCAACCATGAGTAATCATCGAAGAATGGAGGTGGGACATTACTACCATTGGTATTACAATTAGCCACCGTATTATCAGGTACACAAGGATCATTATCGTCAGGATCAGAACTCGCAGGCGTACCATCTTGATCTGCATCTATAGGCGTGGTAGTAGTGCCGCAAGTCCAATTATGCAACTCCTCGGAGACGGTATAATAATCTAAACAATTTAACCCAGGGCCATTGGTACAATATAAAGCACCCTGCCCATTGTATAAAATAGAACTAGTGGTCGTTTTTACTAAAACATAAGTATAGGTGCCTGATTTATAAACTAAAATACTCGTTCCTTCACAATCATTGACATCGACTAAATCATTTAACCATGAGTAATCATCGAAGAATGCAGGTGGGACATTACCACCATTGGTATTACAATTAGCCACGGTGTTATCAGGTACACAAGGATCATTATCGTCAGGATCAGAACTAGCAGGGGTACCATCTTGATCTGCATCTATAGGCGTAGTATTAGTGCCACAAGTCCAATTGTGCAATTCCTCGGAAACGGTATAATAATCTAAACAATTTAGCCCAGGGCCATTGGTACAATATAAAGCGCCCTGCCCATTATATAAAATAGAACTAGTGGTCGTTTCTACTAAAACATAAGTATAGGTGCCTGATTTATAAACTAGAATACTCGTTCCTTCACAATCATTGACATCGACTAAATCATTCAACCACGGGTAATCATCAAAGAAAGCAGGTGGGACATTGTCCTCATTTGTATTACAATTAGTCACTGTGTTATCCGGTACACAAGGATCATTATCATCTGGATCATCTGCAGCAGGCGTACCATCTTGATCTACATCTACGACAGCTACATTACAATTAGCTACCGTATTATCAGGTACACATGGATCATTGTCATCTGGATCATCTATAGCAATCGTACCATCCATATCTGCATCTACTGGAGACGGTCCGCATTGCCAAGTATTTAAAGTATCTGAAATGGTATAATAATCCAGACAATTTAATCCAGGACCATTGGTACAATACAAACTACCTTGCTCATTATATAAAATTGAACTACTGGGTGTTTCTACTAAGACGTAAGTATAGGCGCCCGATTGATAGGCTAAAATAGAAACGCCTTCACAATCAGTCACGTCCACTAAATCAGATAACCAAGGATAGTCAATGAAAATAGTAGGGCGTTCCACGACTATATTGGTATCACAGTTGGCTACCGTATTATCAGGTATACAAGGATCATTATCATCGGGATCTTCCGCTAAGGGTGTTCCATCTTCGTCTTGATCTATAATTATAACTCCATCACAATTCCAAACCCGTATGACCTCTTCAATCGCATAAAAAGATTGACAATCATAAGTTGGCGTACTGGTACACCATACCTGACCAGAGGTATTATAAGTAATACTACTAAGGGCTGTTGTCACTAATAAATAAGTAGAACCGCTCCCTGTTTTATATTCGGTAATCTGCTCATTCGTACAATTGTTAGGATTAACGAAATCATTCAACCAAGGATAATCCACAAATATTTCTGGCAAAGTTGGCGTGGTGTCCAAACAGGCAGTTGCTATTTCTTCAGGATTGGCACAACCGGTGGCATTATCTAAGACTTTTATATTGCCTGTTGCTGCAATAAAATTACAAACACTATTGACGGCACAATAAGATAAATTAGTAGAAGATTGTAAACTTATTTTTGAAATGCCACTTGTCTGAATGTTATCTATGCCTGATAGGGTAGTTAGCTTAGGATTGTTGCTAACAAGTATCTCCCCATCTATAGTTCCTAAAATAATTAAAGCACTTAAGGTCTTTAGTTGACTATTATTACTTAATAATAGACTGCCCCCTAAACTAGTGATATTATCTAAACCTTCTAAGTTTAGTAAAATACTTTGATTGGCAATTTCTAAGGAGCCACCAATGGTGGAAATACCTTCCAAGGAATGCAAATTTGCCAACCAGGTATCGCCGTATAACAATAAATCACTGCCAATACTATTGAATTGATTATTAGTCGGATTGAAAAGTTGACTTAGATTTATATTTTCTCCAATAGCAAAGGTGCCGCCTATTGAGGTTAATTTAGATAGGGCATGCAGATTGGTTAATAATGGATTTTGGTCAATTTCAAAATCACCACCAATTGATACGAGTTGATCTATACCTGATAAATTTTCTAATGCTGGATTTTCTACAATGACCAAATTACCTCCAATATTGGTTATTTGATTTAAGGCATCTAAATTGTTAATGTCACTTTCTATAGACTGAATGATGACATCCCCAGGAATAGTCGTACAAGTAGGGTAGCTGATTGGAAAATTGTCAACATCAATTTGACTTTCTAAAATTAAATCTGTTGGGCAGTCTGGACACTGACAATCACTATCTTCACAATCTAGTAAACCGTCGCCATCATTATCTAATCCATCAGAGCAAGCCCTAGGGTTATTTTCTGGTGTGTTATTCGTCTGCGCTAATACAATCTTTTGAGTAATAGTCGCATCACAATCTCCTGTAGGCATTAACGTAACCGTATACTCTCCTGATTCTGGAAAAGAAAAATCGACTATTCTTCCAGATGCATTGGCGGAGGTCGTTGGGCCAGCAAAGAACCAGGTGTATTTTGTAATATGATCAGTGGTGTCAGCTATAAATTGCCCGACGCCATCTGTCACGGTATAAGAAAAATCTGCTTCTGAACTTTTAATTGCTAATTGAATAGAAGTACTATCCATACAACCATTTCCATAATCTACGATTAATCTGACTTCAGGATTAATGGCTTCAAAGTAGAGGTGGCTGGTATTAGCTAAAGCACTTCCAGAGGTGGTAGATTCTGTGCCTGTGAAGGCATTGGTATCTCCAAAAAACCAAGTATACTTTTCAGCAGTTACATTCGTAGATAAGAAAACTGGTTGACGGGTGCAATAATTTAATTGCCCATCTAAGACATTAATGCTTAATACTTCCGATGCACACTCAGGTGCAATACCGATGGTCTGACAAACTTTATTAGAGGTGCCACAATCATTTTCTACAATTAAGCAAATCTCATAATTGCCTGCTGGAGGTAATGGAATTCGATTATTTCTTATTGGGTCTGGGGTATTAAAAGTCCATTGATTACTACTAACAGGACCAGAGGAAAGATTGGTAAACAGAATACTGTCGGAAGTGATCTCATATAAAAATTGGGCATTCACTTCTTGCGCAGTGCTACCCATCTCAAATTCCTGTACATTGAAACATCCGCTAGCATCTGTTACGGTTACCGATTGTGTACCAGTAGCAAGATTAGTAGCTGTTGTGCCAGTAGAGGCGTCACTCCATAAGTAAGTATAGGGTGCCGTCCCGCCTGTATGTTGCAAGCTTGCTGAACCATTGTTATTGTCACAAACAGCTAAACTAGTAATATCTATGGTGGTAGTCATCGCAATGGTCCGACAGTTATCTTCTGTAATCTGTAGGTTGAAAGATAAATTACAGCCGTAGGCCATATCTGTTAGGGTGACTGCATAATTACCTGGGGCTAAATCCTTCGCTTCTAGTCCATTTGGCGCTGGGATAATATCCCAGGTTACTTGATAGTTTTCTGCTTTACCACTTCCACCTGAAGGAATAATAGTAATCTGGCCATCGCTTTCTCCTGGCGTTGCGTGTAGTATGTTAAACTCTGCGGTAAAATCATCACAACAACCAAATGATCCACTGGTACAGATACATTCACATTCTGCATCCTCACAATCAATTAGACCATCCCCATCATTATCTAATCCATCTGTACAGGCGCTGGGGCTATCTTCTGGGCTTGGTGGCGTACCGACCATAATTGTTTTAATAGTCGGAGCGGACATACAAACTCCCTCTCCTATTAAAGTGACCGTATATTCTCCATTTTTGAGATAGGTATACTCTAAATTAGTCGTTAAGCCAGAAGCCAATGCTCCATCGCCTAAATTCCAACTATAACGTTCGATAGCAGAATATGGACTTGGGACAGCGGTGAAAGTGACCGTTTTATTATAAACTTGATAGGTAAAATCTACTTCATTCGTTAGTACCTGAATATTGATAATTTCCGTCTCATAACAATCATTACCATAGTCTGCTGTTACAGATATAGTGTAGTCTCCTGGCTCTAAATATATATGGGTCGCATGGCCATCAGTCAAACCATTATTCACGGTTCCATCTCCATAGTCCCAAACTAAATTGGTGTTTAACAAATTGGATTGGAATTCTATTGGTGACCTACTACAAAGAGTTGATGATTGAAGCGTGATTTGAAGAGAGTCCGTTGGGCAAGAAAGTGGTGGGGAAGACAAGGAGGCTTGTACCATAAACGGTACTAGCGCCCATATTAATACAAGGATTAATTTGTGTAAGTAGGTCATTGAGTAATCGGTTTTGGATATTTCTATGTCACAATGGACTATAATCGCTGTATAGTTAAGTGTTTACATATAATATTTTGTTCCAAAGAGACATTAACAGTTTTGGTATATCAAAATTACAACCTCTGCCTTCCGAAAAGCTTTTATTAATCTATTCTTTATGTATATAATAGGCAAAAGTCTATTTAAACTATATTGGATATTTTGAAGTCTGTCCTCATATTGCTATGCTATACACCCTCTTATTTATACAGAATAACCAATAAATCAGCTTATTGTGAAAGGAATAGTAGTATAACTAGAAAATTTATTATCTTGTCGCTTAGTAGCGATGGAATAATAAATCCGTCAAGTTGGACAAGGCTATTTTGTATCCAGTTTTTCTTAAAAAATCCTTGCATAGCCTAGCTACGGAAGTATTTTTTAAGGCAAAATGGAGGCAAAAGAGACCGTTCAGATGGTGGAGTTATTGTTTTATCGTTACTTAATTAGGGAAATGGAAAAAAATGATCCGTTTATTTTACCCTGCATCTATATCATATAGGCTCCTATCTCTTTGATCGTCCAAAAATTCCAACAAGCTTAAAATTGACCAAGAGATTTGGTTAAATCTGAAGAGAAATACATAAGTATTATGAATATTAAAATGTATAAAAACAAGGTAGATAATACCTTTACATTCAAAGTATATAGAACTAAGAAACCAATATTGATAGGGAAAACTTTTTCTTCTAAGGAAGCTTGTTTGTCTGGAATCGAGCAGGCCTTAGCAGGTCTTCGTTCGAATAACATGATTAATATACGCTCTAAGGAAGGAGGGGGAGGTTTTTTATTTTCCTCAGGTACTGTAGAAAGTTGTGTATTTAAAACACTCGATCAAGCTAGTGATGGACTTGCTTTCCTAAAAGAGACTATTGGAAAGACTCAAGAATTTGTGGTGGCTTTTGATACTGTTAAGGAACAAGCTATCTCAAAAAAGAAAATTGGCCGAGCAGAAGGCTATGATTTCAAACAAGTTTCTAAGACTAAACAAGCGGGTTTTGAACTACTAGATAAGGATAGTGCTAATTTTTACTTTCATTTTAATGATGCGGAGGGAAAGCCTATTTTGTTTAGCCGTTCTTATGATGGGAAGACCGCTAGAACCAAAGCGGCAAAAAAATTAATTACTAGTATCAAAGAAGATACCCTTGTTACCAAGATTATGGCAGCAGGTAACTCTTCTGTATTTTTATTAAAAACAAAAGACGAAGTAGAAATCGCAAGAAGCAAGCGCTTTAAAACTAAAACTGCTGCCATAGAAAGCTTAAAGGCTTTTAAAAAAGCTGCTCTAGGTAAGGTGAAAATTTTAAAATTAGCCAAGAAAAAGAAAAAGAAAAAAACGCTTCCAAAAGAAAAATTTAATTTAAAACAAGTTGCTCCTATTGGAGATATAGGATTTGAAGCTTTTAGGAGTAAGAAAAATAAATGCCACTATTTTCATTTCTTTGATAAAAAAGGAAAGGCATTATTATATAGTAGGGCCTATGAAAGTCGCTCAAAGAGAGATGCGGCGATGATGGAATCCATCAAATTAAGTGAAGATAAGCGTTTATATGCGATATCGGAAAAGAAAGGAAATTATCATTTTATTCTTCAAAGTGCCAAAGGAAAAGGATTGGCTAAGAGTCGAATCTTTTCTACCAAGGAGGAGCTAATTGAAGGAATGAGGTATTTCCATGCCAATGCAAAATCTTATGCAGACGTAAGTAATGTATTGATGGTTCCTTCTTCAGAGCAGATTCCAATTAATATTAATAAGAAGAAAGAAAAAAATCCGTCCTCTTCTTCTAAAAAGAAAGTGACTTCCGCTAGAAGTGCTACTCCTGCTGCTGCGAAAGAGGTGTCCCCAATCAAAACGGAGTCGAAAAAGCCAATTGATCCAAGAAGTAAAAAGGAGACACCAAAGAAAACACCTCCAAAGCAGCAACAGCAGCCACAACAGCAACAGCAAAATATAAATAGAAGAAAAAAGACGCCCCCAACTCCTCCTGTACCAACACCTAATACAAAACAAGATCAAAAGCAGTCAAGTCCAAAACCATCAAATAATAAGCAGCCTAATAATCAAAAGACGCCCCCTAAAGCTAAATCGCCAAGAACAGAACCAACTAATAGAACTAATAATAGAACCAGTAATAAAAGAACTCGAAATCATCCCCCGTTAAAGGAAGGACAGTCGCCGAAGCGATCCTCTACCAGAACCAATTATGTAGATCCTGTTGTCTCTACTAAATCAAAAACAAATAAAGAAGATCCGCCAAGGATTTTACCTCGTGGAGAGACGGAGATTCCACAACTTGGATTTTGGAAATGGTTGATTCCGCTACTCTTAGCAGCTATAGTTGGCTTATGGCTTTTGCGTTCTTGTGGCGCAACTAAAGAAGTGGTGAGTGCTAAACCCGTTATTGAAAAAGCAGTGGAGCCTGTGGTAAAGAAATTACCAACTTTGTTAGGGGTGAATGCATCAGATTTAGGATTTAAAGAAGGAATGGTTGCCGCAAAAATTGCTGACTTTTTGAGTTTGCCAGGGAGTGTATTCCCTGCCACTTTTGTCTTAGATAAAGTTCATTTTCCGACCAATCAAGATCAATTAGATCAAGAAGCTTATGCGCAGTTGGATAGGATGGTTTTGATCTTAAAAGCATATCCAAATGCCGTGGTTCAAATTAAAGGGCATACCGATAATGTAGGTGGAACAGAACGCAATTTGGTATTATCCCAAGACAGAGCGTCAATGGTTTTAAATTATTTATTGGGAAAAGGACTCAATGCTAGTAGAATATCTGCTAAAGGATTTGGCGAAATAGAACCAATTGAAACGAATGATACAGAGGCAGGGCGTTCGGCTAATCGTCGATCAGAAATAGTACTGATAAAACGGTAAACAGTCACTTTTTTTTACCCTTATTTTTGACATAAAAAAAGCCCGTCAACGCTCAATAAAGAGTACTAACAGGCCATCCTTAAACTGTATTGTAAATATAGTAAGACTATTGTTTTTTTATGATACCCCATTTATGGTAAAGTGTTCAAATGGAGGTTTCTTAACGTTTTTTAACGTTTAGTAAGGACAAAAAATAAGTCATTTTAAAATCTAAAAGATTGAGTTCTTTTTTTGTCAATACTTAAATATATTCTTTGGGGTATAAAAAATTAACTACTTTTCCAGTCTCTTCATTTAGATCTGACCAGTTCTCTATATCAGCAGCAATTTCTACTATACCGCAAGTAGGCACATTGTCTATATAATTTGTAGTAAATAAATTAGCTAGATTGGTAAAGGCAGGATTATGGCCAAATACCAATAGCGTATCTATTGCATCAGATTGCTGTTGTATTATCGATAGAACTGTTGAATAATAAGCTTCATAGATCGCTTCTACCTTGATAATATCCGCTTCTTCTATCTGTAGTGCTTTCGCAAAATAGCCTGCTGTTGTATAGGCTCTATTGGCAGGACTTGATACAATAGCATTGGGCACTATGCCTTTTTCTTTCAATACATTAGCCATAAAAGGGGCATCTCGCAAGCCTCTTTTATTTAATGGACGGTCAAAGTCCCTAAGACTAGCATCCTTCCAGCTGGATTTTGCATGCCTAATCAAGTAGATACTTTTCATATTTTTTATTTGTTATTGATTTCTCTGCTCTCGCTTCCCTGCCTATTTAAACAACTTCTATGTCTATTAGTGTTTATTCCAATCTTTTTTGTGTAGCAAAAAATGAGTCTTGATTGTTAACGTTTTATAGGCATTCTCAACCTGCCCGTTCGTGGCATCAGGCAGGCGGGTTCACAATTTTCCATTCAGAATTAAGTCTCTGTGGTTTTAAAGCAGTGAATAATTCTAATATTGTAAATTTACGCTTTTAAGTAATTATAACTAGTGTGACAAAAGTAAACATACAATTTTTGATGGCTGAAATTGTTTGATTGTATGATTGTTTACATCATGTGTACAATCACACAATCTTGCAATCCTACAATCAAAAATAAAAAGTTAGCTTATTTTGTTAGACTGCTATAAGTAATTACTGCTCATTAAACGCTAGTTAAATGCCCACAACGACTAACTCCACGCCAGAACCTATTAAAAAGGTAGAAACGACTACTGCTTGGGAGTATACGAAAGACTTTTTTGATAGTTTAATGGATTTGCGAACGGGAATGGATCAAGAAGGAACCCTTCAAAATATCCAAAGTAATAAACGGATGAAGGGGGCGAATGCCTGGTTATTAATGTGTTCGATTATGGTGGCTTCTTTGGGCTTGGATCTTAATTCTCCAGCCGTTATTATTGGTGCCATGTTAATTTCTCCCTTAATGTCTCCTATTTTAGGGATTGGTCTGGGAATTGGAATAAATGATCGTAGGACGCTGGTTATATCGATGCAACACTTTGCCATTTCCATTGCGATCGCCTTAGTGACTAGCTTTGTGTATTTTAAATTAACACCTTTCGGCAATATTACGGATGAAATTTTAGGTCGGACAGAGCCAACTTTATTGGATGGTCTAGTGGCTATCTTTGGCGGTTTGGCAGGGGTCATTTCGATTACTAGAAAAGATAAATCGAATGCGGTACCGGGGGTAGCGATTGCTACGGCATTAATGCCGCCTTTGTGTGTAGCAGGCTATGGTTTGGCGAATGGAGAATGGGATTTCTTTATCAATGCTTTTTACTTGTTTTTTTTGAACTCTTCTTTTATTGCCATCACTACTTATATCATTATTAGAGTACTTCGATTTCCTTATAAGAAGTATATGAATCAAAAAGAACGTAGAAAAAATAATATGTATATCCTTATTTTTTCTGCGATTATTCTAATTCCTGCTTTGACGATTCTATATGATACGGTACAGCGTACTAGAGAAGTACAACAGGTAGAAGCTTATTTAAAAGCGGCCATTCAAGATGATGATACGATTATTTCTGACTGGACTTTTGTGGGGGAAAAAGAGCAATTGGATAGTGATACGACCCAGTTGATCTTAGAAATAATTGGAGAACCTGTAAGTCAAGAAGACTTATTGAAATGTGATGCAGAATTAGAGGCATTGACAGGTAAACATATTAAACTGATTACTTATCAAAGTGAGGAAATTCCTTTAGAAGACATGGAAAAATTAGAGAATCAGTTCAGTGGTTTTCAAGGAGAATTCGCTAAACGAATACAGGCCTTAGAACAATTGCAAGCTAATAAAAATGCAGAAATTATGGCATTGAACGCCCAAATGGATAGCTTGAATACAGGTAGTATGATGGATGTGTATCAAGAAATAAAAACGCTTTTCCCTTTAGTAGATGAGGTGGCGATTGCTAAAAATGTGGTGAAAACAGACTTTGTTAATAGTACAACCATTCCTGTAGCAATGATTAAATGGAATGCTAAAAAATCTACTACGGGTAAAAAAAGGGATGAGCCTAAGTTAGCCGATTTTATTAAGATGCGGATTAAGCAGGATACGATCCAATTGATACGGTATTGAATCTTTAGAAGTCAGAGGTCAGATCGTTCGTCCAGAACTGTCAGGCCCGCCCGACTGCCGTTCAGGCGGGCGGGTGTCAGACCTAAGACTTTGACAACAAGACGCTTGTAAGCGTATTTGACAATCTAATTCTGACTTGTGATATCTAAGTCTATCACTTTATAATATCATTTCATTTTTAACTTCGATGCAGTATGATTGTCAGGTTAAGAGACGGACTATTGATGGCAGAAACTTGTAAAGTGGCAGTCATCTGGGTTTCTGGAAAAGATGACAGCCATTTTGAAAATTTCTGCCATCCTCCTTCGCCCTATAACAAACTGGTATTCAATAGTCTTTTCTGATAGCCTGACGAGTATGGTTTGTAATTTCGATGCTATATGATCGTGATATAGAGATTACAAACATCTTTACTCACCCTCCAATATTAAATTAAGATTTTATTCGTTACTACATCTAGAATACCCTCAAATTTTCTCTACGGTATACTTTCAGGTTCCTTGGCAAATACTATAAAAAAATATAGGATCGTCGAGGTTTGTAACCTCGATGCAGTATGATGTTCGTATAGCATCGAGGTTACAAACCTCGACGATCTGTTCCAAAAACAGTATTTCCTATAAAAATTAAAAAGTGTACGGTATAGATTTACCATTTTGTTTATATGGATTAATCATTTTGTATATTTTTTTGACTTTCAAAAAAGATTTACTTCATTATCCTCCACAGTAGGCGTTCCCAAAAAAACAACT
>CALJIY010000442.1 GCA_937973945.1 uncultured Saprospiraceae bacterium
TTGTATTAAACTAACCAATATATGAATAAGCAGATTAAATTAACTAAACGTCCTGTTGGCATGCCAGATGAGTCTACTTGGACACTGGAAACGAATCCGATTCCATCGCCAAAAGAAGGAGAATTTTTATTGAAGCAAGAATATATTTCCTTAGATCCAGCTATGCGTGGATGGATGAATGATGCCAAGTCTTACATCCCACCTGTGCAAATAGGAGAGGTCATGCGCGCAGGTTCTATAGGTACGGTCATAGAGAGTAAGCATCCAGAATTTAAAGTAGGGGATGTGCTGAGTGGTTGGGGTGGTGTACAGCAGTATCTCGTGTCCAAAGGACAAGGATTCTTTAAAGTAGATACGAATTTGGCACCCATGCCGGTGTATATCGGAACTTTAGGAATGCCTGGTATGACGGCCTATTTTGGAATACTAGAGGTGGGTAAGATTAAAGAAGGGGATGTTGTATTGGTATCAGGTGCTGCTGGTGCCGTGGGAAGTGTTGTTGGTCAAGTGGCAAAAATAAAAGGATGTACGGTCATTGGTATTGCAGGTGGACCCGAGAAATGCAAATACCTTACTGAGACTTTAGGTTTTGATGGGGCTATTGATTATAAGAATGGAGATATGAAAAAGGAGCTTCGTGCCTTATGTCCTAAAGGTATTGATGTGTACTTTGATAACGTCGGTGGAGAAATCTTAGATTTAGCGTTAACTAGAATCAGAAGAGATGCTAGAATTGTTATTTGTGGCGCCATTTCTCAATATAACAATACGACGCCTGTAAAAGGACCATCCAATTACTTGTCTTTATTGGTTAACCGAGCGACGATGCAAGGCATGGTGGTGATGGATTATGCACCAAACTTTGGAAAAGCGGCAATGGATATGGGCACTTGGATGGCACAAGGAAAATTGAAATCTAGAGAAGATATATATGAGGGGATTGAAAACTTTAGAGAAACCTTTACTCGTTTATTCACTGGAAAGAAAATGGGTAAGTTAGTATTGAAGGTTTCGGAGTAGATTTTTACTTTCAGCATTGATTCATATTCAATAGTTGAAGTTTGTAAAGGCAAAGCCTTTTGGATATTAAACACAAGGTACAACCTTGCGCTAGCGAAACGTTGATTGTATGTCGCTGGCGCAAGACTTTGCCTTTAAAATATCAAAACTATCATTTTACAAATTAGAAAACTAATTTTTTGCTCGCTCTGAAACATGACTATCGAAGAAACACACCAAGCGCTCACCAAATCCATCCAACCAATATACGGCGAACGAGAAGCAGCAAGTATTGCTCGAATCGTTTTTGAAGATGCCTTCCAATTATTTGATATCCACTCTAAAAAAGAATTTTTATTTAGGGATAAATTCTTAGCTATTCAACAACGCTTACTCCAGAAAGAACCCGTTCAGTATATACTCGGCCAAGCCGATTTTTATGGTTTGAAGTTTAAAGTTTCACCTGATGTATTGATTCCTCGACCGGAAACAGAAGAACTGGTGCATTGGGTTTTAGAAACCAATCAGTCCATTGGACCTACTATTTTAGATATTGGTACAGGTAGTGGTTGTATACCCATTACCTTAAAGAAAAAGCTACCTAGGGCCATTGTCTCTGGATTAGATGTGAGCGAAAATGCACTACAGATAGCTAGAAAAAATGGGGCATTAAATGAAGTGGTTCTTTTCTTCATACAATTAGATATTTTACAAACAACAGATTGGGAGGACTTGCCCGATTATGATATTATCATTAGCAACCCGCCTTATATCCCTCACCATGAAGCCGAGCTAATGCCAACTTGGGTCAAAGCGTATGAACCTGCCTTAGCTCTTTTTGTAGAACACCCAGATCCATTATTGTTTTATCGAATGATTGCCGATTTTGCTACGAGTCATTTGACTCCTAAGGGCTACCTGTTTTTTGAAACCAATGAATTTAATGCAACAGAAGTAGCCCAGCTATTAGAAGCGAAGGCGTTTCAGGATGTTGTTATTCAAAAGGATATGTCGGGGAAAGAGCGGATGATTCGAGCTAGAAAGGTTTAGTAAACGTAAATCCCAAGAAAATTACTTTCAAATTTGTTCATCCCTTAATTTTTACCTATCATCGTTTTAATATTTGAAGTTCCATAGAGAAGTTGTTTAAAAATGTCTTTCAGTCCCAAAAAACATATTGCAAGAACCTGAAAAAGACTTTTTTAAGTCCCGTAGCTCTGCTATGCGGCTTAAAAAAGTAATTCTCAGAACCTTACACTATGATCTTTGGTCTCTAAATTACATTCTTAATCAACTTCAAAGCTTCTTAACAAAACGAAAAAATCATGACAGCTTTTCTAGCAGAATTTATAGGTACCGCTATACTCGTATTATTAGGCGATGGCGTAGTTGCCAATGTAGCATTAAGTAAAACAAAAGGAAACGATTCTGGATGGATCGTCATTACGATTGGTTGGGCCATTGCCGTATTTGCAGGGGTCGTTATAGCGGCTGCCGCAAGTGGGGCACATCTTAATCCAGCAGTAACCTTAGGTTTTGCTGTTGCAGATTTTGGCGGATTTGGATGGGAAAAAGTACCCATGTATTTAGCAGCACAATTTCTTGGCGCTGCTTTGGGTGCCTTTTTAGTATGGCTACATTATCGAGATCATTTTGAAGCTACCGCGGATGAAGCGACTAAATTAGGGGTGTTTGCGACTGGTCCGGAAATACGGAACACCTTTTCCAATTTATTAGCAGAGATCATAGGTACTTTCGTATTGGTATATGGTATTTTTCATATTGCAGGTGCAAGTGTTGGAGATCAACCAGCTTCTTTGGGCGCATTAGATGGCTTAGTGGTCGCCTTATTGGTATTGGGAATAGGGTTGAGTCTAGGGGGGAATACGGGCTATGCCATTAATCCTGCTAGAGATTTATCGCCTCGTATTATGCATGCCATTCTTCCTATTTCTCGAAAGGGTAGTAGTGATTGGGGTTACGCTTGGATTCCTGTTGTTGGGCCCATAATAGGGGGGATATTGGCCGCTCTTCTATTTACTGCTTTGGGATGATTATTGGCTAAAAACATGCTATTTTAACTACATAGGTACATAGGTCATATAGGCATTTAACTATGTGTCCTATGTACTTATGTGGTAAAATAAAACCCTATTACTTCCTTGAATTTGTCCAACTATTTATTTGCGCCTTCCATTTTTTATAGCTTAATTTTTTGTTAACACTATACAATAAAGCCTTCCCCTAGAAAGTTTATCCCAAACACTATTACTTTGCCATGTATCTTGGTAATATCTTTTATTAACGAAAAGCTGTCTTATGAAAAACATGAAAATCATTCTTCCTATAGTGATAGGTATATTGTGCGTAGGTCTATTATTAGTTTCTTGTGAAAAACAACGAATCACAGAGCTAGAAACCCAACTAAGCTCTAAAGAAGATCAAGTAAAGCAGTTGGAAAGTCAATTAGCGCATCTTCAAGGCTCTAATGCTAGTTTATTAGATCGTTTATCAGACCTCTCCGTTGTTAATAAAGCAGGATCAGAAAGCATTCAGCGTTCTTTGGAATCCATGACGCAGCAATACTCTTTTATTCAAGATTTGTCGACCAAAATTCAATCTAAAGATTCTTTAAATTTAGCCTTGGTCATGAATATTAAGCGATCACTCGTAGATATTAATGATGATGATGTGCAAGTAGAGGTCAAAGGAGGGATGGTGCATGTGTCTATTTCTGATAAGCTGTTATATGCTTCTGGTAGTTCCGATATAAGTAAGGAAGCTTTCGGCGTATTAGAGAAATTGGCTACGATCATGAATGATCATGATGATTTGAATGTATTAGTGGAGGGACATACCGATGATGTACCAATGGCGAATGAGTGTGTTGCGGATAATTGGGATTTGAGTGTTAAAAGAGCTACGTCGGTTGTTCGCCTATTACAAAGCCAATACTATGTGGCTCCAGAGCGCTTAACGGCAGCAGGTCGTGCAGAATTTATTCCTAAGACGCAAAATACGACCGCTCAAGGACGAAGTAAGAATCGTAGAACAGAGATCATTATTACGCCTAAATTAGATCAATTTTTTAAATTGATGGAGGCACCTTTACTGAGTAATTAAGGAAATCAGCCGTCAGATCGTTTCACTTAGCTTACACTAAGGGAACTGTCAGAAGTCAGACCAGCCCGACTGCCGTCAAACGGGCGGGCTTTTGATGTTGACAATATAATGTTTGTAAGAGTTGTGAGTAATCTGACAGCTCAGCCAATCTGACTTCTCGCTTCTGACCACTAAATGAGGCATAAAAAAACGGAATACTTTGAAGAAGTATTCCGTTTTTTTATGCCTCATTTAGTAATCTATTTCTATCTAATCTCTAAATCTAAATTACTTAATAAGCCTTCATTGGTATTATCTTTTAATTTGGCAGCATCCTTAGCATTCATTTTTAAAGAGATTTCTGTACCATCTTTCACCGCAATAGCTACCAACAAAGTAGGTGATTTACTTAAAGAAAACACATTAGTTAGATTCTGAAGAAAAGTTGGTTGCTCCAATTCTTCTGGTTTCACGGGTAAAAATAAAGTAACTAAATGGGTATTTCTTTCGCCATCGATTTCTCCACCGAAAACAGCAGAAATAATACTAAAAAATTTAGATAGATATGTTTCTACTATTTCACCCATTGTTCGCATGCCAGTAATTTGACCATGTACGTTGGATTTGATTCCTAAGGGTAAACTAGGGGTTTCTTTATCTTGCAGTTCTTCTAGATCTTTAAAGCTATTCATAGATTACAAAGTTTGTGTTCGATGGTGCTAAGAATGCGGGTATCCTCAAGCAGTTATTAATAATATCTAATTTGTTGGGTTTTGTTTACAAAGGAGGATTAGAATGCTAAACAACAACAAGAATATTTTGTTGTATTTTAAGGTATTCGTGTGTCTATTTGTGGGGTTTGTAGTAAATACTGAATTTCTTTTGTGCATGATTTTAGACTAAAATAAATACGAAAAGTCACGATGTAAGTTCAATAAAAAATTTAAATGCAATTAAAATAAATATGAATACATCCTCTTTAAGGAAGTGTCTAGAATCGAAAGGATGTACGCTCAGAAGTCTTCTTAATTTTATAAAGAGGCAAAATGTTGGTCTAATAATTCTTCTAAAAAGAGCTGATCTATCTCATCAAAAGAACCTTTTAAGGTACTATCCACATCAAAAACCGCAATTAGTTCTCCATTCCTTCCGAAAACGGGAAGAACAATTTCAGATTGAGCGTTAGGATCACAAGCTATATGTTCTGCTCCTTGCACCAGTGCATGGCAATCCGCCACGATTTGAGTAGCTTCTTCTCTGGCTGCTTTGCCACAAACGCCTCTCGTGAAATCTATATATAAACAGCCTAAGGTGCCTTGATAGGGACCCACTTCTAAGCGTCCATTGTTTACCATATAAAAGCCAACCCAATAGTAATAAGGTAAAAACGTTTTAAGTATACAATTAATCGTTGCCATTTTTAGAATTGGGCTAGTCGCTCCTTCTAAGTTGGCATTAATAGCAGCCACGGCCTCTTGATAAGCTTCTCGCTTAGCTGCTTTATCTAAATTAATAGACGGTTTTATAAAGTAAGGCATTTCTGCAGATGCACTCATATGCTTTTTTTTGATAAATTAAAGTACTAATTTCGCTGTTATAAAAATTACACTACTGGACATTTTAAAGAGTAGAGAATAGAGACAGATTTCGTTTGAAAAATGACGAAATTTCGTTGTTTCTTCGAACGAAATCTGTCTCTCTTCTCTGCTCTGTGTTCTAAACAATGTCTAGTAGTGTATTTAAAAATGAAATACTATGTATAAATTCCTATTTTATAGAACCATTTATATAACGTCTTTGTTTTGCCTGCTTGCTTGTAATCAAGAGCCGAATAGCAAAACATTCTATGCGGGTACTGCTGATATAGAGGAAGAGAAAGGATTTTTAATGGAAATTACCCATCCTGCTGGCTCTGGCTCTACTCATGCTTTTTTGCCTTATCCTGCGAACTATGGTGTTTTTTCTGAAAATAACAATATTGAAGTTGTAGCGATTATGAACCAATTGGATAAAGGATCACGGGTAGCGGTCTATCCGATTGCTACGCTTGTACTTAAAGAAGCAGGGAAAGAACGACCAATAATAGTAGTTACGCCCATAGATTCTGCTCAACAGGTAATGCCTATTATGAATTTTCAGGATTTTTTAGTCCAACAGATCGGGCCTCGTCAAATTATTCAAGATTGGTTTTTATACGAAAAAGGGCTAGGTAAGGTTGACCTGGTGGGGTGGAAAGAAGAAAGTTTTGCTTGG
>CALJIY010000443.1 GCA_937973945.1 uncultured Saprospiraceae bacterium
AACACAGGCAACAAAATTAAATCTGCTAATACCGCAAAGACCAAACACAAACTAGTAAAAAAACCAATATAGAAAGTACTAGTAAAAGTAGAGAGGGCAAGCGTCAAGAAACCACCAGACAAAATTAAAGAAGTAACAATAATCGCTTTACCAGTAGTCAAGTAAGTATTTCTAACCGCCTCTGCAATCTTTTTCCCTTTATTTAATTCAATCTTTAGTTTACTGAGAAAGTGGATTGAATCGTCTACGGCTATACCAAAAGACATGATAAAAATAATGGCCGTAGGAATTTTAATATCCACATCCATATAACCCATCAAGCCCGCGATTAACAATAGCGGCAAGACATTCGCTACAAAAGTAATACAAGCCATCGCAAAAGAACGGAACATATATCCGACTAAGAGCATTACAAATGCTAAACAAAAAATTAAGCCTTTCAAGACATTAAAGGTTACGTTATAGCCGTTCAGGTCATTAAGATGGACGGAACCTGTTTCTTTAAATTCTAATAAATCTGTGGATAGATTAGCTGCTATATAGCTATGGAGTTCCTTGTTTTTTCTTCTTGCGACGTAACTTCCAATATCTGGAATTTGCCCTGTAAATCTAGCCTCTTGTTCATTTTCTGTGTATACCTTTGGAAAGGTGCTTTTCTCTAAAGTCTTTTTTATTTCTTTTTTAAACTTATCAATTTTTCGCTGACTTTTAGGGATAGTGTAGTACTTATCATTTCCTCCATGATCGATTCGATTACTAGCTTTTATTAAACTTACGGGACTAAACCAACCATTACTACTAAAGTGCTCCCCCATGTAGGTTTGTAGTTGATCTAACTCTAACAATACGTCTCTATCAAAAACACTCTTGCTGGGATCTTTTAGCTTAATGGCTAATTCATATTGGCGAGTGCCTGAAAATTTTTCTTCAAAGAAACCTGTTGCTATACGGGTAGGATCGAGCGATTTTAAATCTTCTACTAAATGATTATTTATTTTTAATTGGGTCGTTCCTAGTATACTAATAAAGGTGATGAACAGCGCACCGCTGATAATATACTTAGGATGTCCCAAGACCCACTTATATAACCTAAACAAAAAGGGCTGCCAAAACTCCTTTAACTTTTCTGGAGCCAAACTATAAGCTGGTTTATATAAAATCAGCATGGCAGGGAACAGAGAATAGGTAAGGATAAAGGCAAATAATAAACCAAGCGCTGCATAAATTCCAAGCTTTCCCAATGGTGCTACATCAGAAGTCGTTAAGGTTAGAAAACTTAACATGGTGGTCAAACTCGTAAATATGGTGGCAAAACCTACTTCCTTTACTGCAGTCCGGAGGGAATCCATTTTTTCATGTCCCTTTCTTATTTGTAAACGATATTTCGTGAACAAATGAATGACATTAGAAATACCAATAATCATTAGGATGGTCGGTATGATATTGGAAATGAAATTGATTGGCTCATTCATCCAAGCCATCGTACCTATGGTCCATATAACGGTGATCATGATAACCAATAAAGGCATCCAAACACTCCATATCTTTCTGTAGCTAATCCAAAGAAAGAAAATAATCATTAAAACGGAAGCGCCTACAAATACGCCTACCTCATGCCTTACTAGATTGACATAAGCTGTTTGACTAAAACATTTCCCAGCATAATGAATTTGATCGAAGTCATAACTATCCGCTAAGACATCTATTTCTTGACTCAAAGCATCGCAGGCTTCGACACTGAGATCTGGAGATTGACGAATAAGCATGGCTACAGATTTGCCATCTGTAGCAAATAAGCGATTAACTAGTTCCGGTTGTCTATATATTTTAGCACTATCAGCGGCATACTTTTCGGGTTTATCAATAGTGATATAGGGACTAGTGATAATACCTGCTGAAAAAGGAGTTTTCCGAAGAATATTTACACTGGTAGGAGAGAGAACAGACTCTATAACGTCCATTCTTTTGAGGTTTTTTGTTAGACTATCAATCTTCTGCAAAAAATCTTGTTGGAAGATGCCTGCTTCATTGTAGAGGCCTAGTAAAATAAAATCATCATCCCATTCATACTTATCACTGTGCGCCAAAAAAAAGTCCGTCTCTTCACTATTGACAGGAAAAAACTCCTTTAGATCATAGTCAAACTTGATGTCTCTCATAAAGTTGAGAAAGACAGCAGTCATAGTGGCCACAATCAGAAGTACTAATATACTTTTCCGTCTATACATTGTTGTTTGTCCGCTTCGTTCGTTAGAAGTGATTATTTGTTAGGCTTGTTTATAAATCTAGGCTTGAGAATATTAAAATGATAGTTTCTCATATACCAAGTTGTGAACAAGTCTTTACGCTGGATTTCTTTTATTTGCGTGCAAATATCATAAATTTTAATAGAAGATTAGAACACTTATTGGTTTTATTCGGAGATGACTAGGGCTCGTTCTTTAATTCCCTAGCTAAAATGCAGAGTAGAAGGGTAAACCATTCTTCTAATAGCTGATTGATCCTACTTTTTTCTTATGTTTACGCTTTGGAATGGAAAAACAATAACTATTATCTTTTGACTTGCTCTTTTCCCGTCTTAACCTTCCAAAAAAGAGTCCGTAGCACTGCTATGCACTATTTTTTTAAATGCTAAGACAGAAAAATGCCTACGCCAAAGAAGTAACATTTATTATTCTTTCATTCCTTTGTTTCATGAATGCTTATTTTATACATGTCTATAGTCGCATATTTCAAATATTATTTAAAATCTAAAACAAAGTATCAAATACACTCTCCCTTTGTTTTTGAATTTATGCAAGAGGTGTTAGAGGATAAAAGGAATTATTATTATTTTAAAACGATCAAGCACTTCATTAGGCGTATCACAAGCGATAATACACCTATTAATGATCGTAAAACAGGCTTAGATACCACCGTTCGTCAAATTGCGAGCGGCCATCACTTATCTCCTTCTATTGGCCAGTTGCTTTTCAAGACTATCAATCATTATCAACCGACTATTGCCTTAGAATTTGGAACGGGTTTGGGATTAAATACTTTATATCAATGTACGCCGAGTACAAAAACACAATTTCATTCTTTTGAATCTAGTGAAGCCTTGGCACAAGTGGCAAAAGAAAATTTCCATATATTAGGGATTCAGCATGTACAAGTTCATTCTGGTCCCATTGAAGAAAATGTAAAATCTCTCCTCTCTACGCTCACGCCCGATTATCTATTTATTAATTGCGATCTATCGCCCTCTTTTTTAAAGACACTACTAAAAAAATGTGATCCAAAAAGTACCATCATTATTAACAAACCGCATACAAAGGGTTCTACTCAGTGGAACTGGCTTTGCCAGCAGGAAGCAATTACCCTAAGCTTAGATGTATATGATATTGGAATCGCTTTTAAAAGGGTCGAACAAAAAGAAAAAACTCATTTTTCTTTGATTAAAAATAGTAAGAAACCCTGGGCTATTTTCTGGTAGATCCTATTAGCCAGAGGTCAGACGTCAGAACGTCAACTACGTTTGACTGTCAGACCAGCCCAACTGCCGTTCGGGCGGGCGGGTGTCAGATTTATGATGTTGACCTGCTTTCGCTTCCAGCAGCGCAGCGATCTGACAGCGCAGCGATCTGACAGCGCAGCGATCTGACAGCGCAGCGATCTGACAGCGCAGCGATCTGACAGCGCAGCGATCTGACAGCGCAGCGATCTGACAGCGCAGCGA
>CALJIY010000444.1 GCA_937973945.1 uncultured Saprospiraceae bacterium
AAACCACTTCAGAGGATGTTTCAACGCTAATTCAGTCTACTGAAAATCGGGAATTAGATGCTTCAAAGAATCAGCAGGCAACCACAACTGAGGAAATTACACCAATGGCTAATCCATCCAAATTATCTATTAGCCAACAACTATTTTATTTGTATGGTATTGGTGTGGCTGTTTTTATGCTAGCCTTTCTAATTCAACTGATGTTGATTTTAGCAAAAGTAGCTTCTTTAAATGCTATACAAGATGGTAAATATAAAATCGTGGAATTAGTCAAAGAGGAAGCACCTTATTCTTTTTGGAATACCATATTTATTAATCCTTCGAAATATGATTCCGAAACGTATGAACAGATTTTGGCCCATGAAAAGATTCATATCGATCAATCCCATTACTTGGATAAGTTATTAGTAGAAATGGTCCTCATAGCTTTTTGGTTTAATCCTTTTGTTTGGTTATTTCGCAAAGCCATTACTAATAATCTAGAATTTTTAACAGATGAAAGTATGCTCAATCAAGGTTTTCCAAAACAGTCCTATCAAATGAGTTTGCTGAAAGTTTCTGTACCACAATATCCTTTAAATTTAACCACCAATTATAATCAATCCTTTTTAAAAAATAGAATAACTATGATGAATTCAAAAAAATCCTCCGCTCGTTCTATTTGGAAATATTTATTTATTCTTCCAATATTAGGTTTCTCTATTCTAAGCATGAATGCTGTGGAAGATGTTCCTACCAATAATAGTGGAAAAGAAATACTAGAGAAAACAAATAATGATCCGATCATTAGCAAGGAAGCTATACCACAAGGAGAAGAAACGCCTGAAAATGAAGCGCTAAGAGAAGAGGTAATGGCTCAGCTGAAAAAAGATAAGCTGTTAGATGGTTCAGCTCCTGTTTTTAAAATATTCCCAAATAAAATTTTACTTAATGACCAAGCATTAAGTTCAAAACTTAGAAGAATATATCAAAACATTTTTAAAAAACATGGTATTAGCCCAGACAAAAGTAAATTATTGATTGTTAAGCCTTTAGTCATTCTAACGGGTACTTTCGTTGGCAATAAAGACGCAGATACTAATACTTATATAGACGTCTTTGACGAAGCAGATATTCAAGTAGCAGAGAAAGAAAAAGTAACAAGCACTGCTACCGCCAAGCGTTCCAATACAACAAGCAATCAAATCTCTGTAAAGACCATTGAAGGCAAGACTTATATTAGTGGTAAGGGCGAACATCATATTAATGGTAAGCGCTACAATATTAAACCTGGTGAAGTGACCGTAATCGACAAGTATGGCAATAGTACAATTATTAAAGATCCAAATTTGATTGACAAATCAATGTTGAATACCGATAGTGCCCCTAAGAGAAAACAACAGAAGGACAATAAACAAACGATCGTCAGTACTTCCACTCACAATAGTACTTCCAAGCAACTGATCATAACAAATGCAAGTGGAGACACCTATATCAAAGACCAAGATGCCGCATTTTCAATCGCACAGGATGGCACTAAAAAACCTATTAGCATGGAAGAATTAATTGAACAAGTTTCCATAACGAGTCCTACTACTAGTACATTAAGCGAAGATTTTCCGAATAAATACAAACACTATTTTAAAGCATCTAAAGGAGATGGAAGTTTTTATTTTTTGCATTCCTCAGACCTGTTGACCGCTTCTACAAATGAATTTTGGACCTTACCTGATTTTTGCAAAGCCATAAACAAGGCGCTGGTTGAAGAAGGAGTTATTCATTCAGGAGACAAAATTATTTTATATTATTTGGGGAGTGATGGACTTTTTATTAATGGTCAATATCTTACTGGGCGTATTGTCGAAACAATAGAATCTATTGCAGCAGAAAATAAAATTCCTATGGCAAAAGAATTCCATTTTGAGTTAGATAGAAATCAAGTTATTTGTGTAGATCAAATATCTAATATCAACCATTTACGAGATGATTTATTAGACCAACTTGCACAAGACAATTTGATTACGAATAAACGGAAAAAGATGATTATGGAAATTTCAGGAAATGATATATCGGTCAACGGAATAGCCGTCCCCTCTAATAAGTACCGTACCTATTTTCAGTTATTTAATAAACACCGATTAATCCCCTCGCCAGGAAAAACAATAGAGATTAGTAAGAGCAATGGAAAAGATAAAATTCAAGTTGGTTATAGGAAAGATAAGGCGCTATTAGGTACGTTTGCCTCCTATTAAGCTAGGGGTGATTGGTTCTAAAAATCAGTTAAAACTAGAACCAATCAACCCTGCCCCGCTGGCAGGGGAAATCACACGCTCTTAGAAGTTTACAAAAACAGAACTTAGCAGCTTTAGTATAGTCTTCAACCCTCATAATTATACCATACTTAGGTATATACCATCGCCATGGAACGCAGGCAGGCTTGATACTTGGGCTTGAACATAAATACATGTTCCTTCAATTTCTATCATTCAAAATATCTCTTATCTACTGTCTTTAATAACAAATCGAAGACAAGTATACCTTGACGCTCTTTATCCAATTGACTGACTAAATTTCCATTTTCATCCCAAACAGCACTTTGTCCCCTACTTAAAAAGTTATCGCAAAAACCAACACAATTAGACATAAGAATCGGGGTTTTGAATTCCTTCGCTAATGTAGGAAAGTGAGCGTAGGCTTTTTGAATGCCTTTTTCTGATTTAGCAACACTGGCAATGTAGAGGTCGGCACCATTTTCTATAGCTTGTTCAAAATGCACTCGTTGTAGTGTTTCATAGCATATCCCAATGGCTATTTTCTGTCCTTTGATCGTCATAAAGGGAGGCTTAGTGCCACAAACGAAATAGGGCAATTCGTCTTCATGTAATAATTCTTTAGAAAAAATGATTCTTTTTTGAGCGGGTCGAAAAATCAGCATACTAATGTTTAATCCTTTCGACGTCTTTGTCGGTAATCCAATACCAATGGCTATATTGTTTTGATCTGATAAGTCCTGAAATGGCTCGAACATGGGACCATCAATATCCCTTATCAGTTCTTTTGCCAGTGTTGGTTCATAACCAGTAATAGATAATTCTGAGAAAATAATCAAATCTGCCTTCAATTCAATTGCCGCTTCAATCCTCCTTAGGTGATTCTGAATGTTTTCTTGCATTGCTCCTTTTAATGGTTTAATCTGCGCTATACAAATTCTCATCCTTTGAAAGACTTTATTCGTTGATTAAATGCATCCGAAATTTTCTTTGCTGCTCCACTAATTGGGATTCAATAGATGTAACGACCGCTAAATATCTGTTATCTGTTTTGAAACGATCAAAAATTGGATCAATTAATAGAAAATGCCAATCAATTATTAAGGACCCATTATACCACTTTTCAAATTGCGCTATCGCTTTTTCGTACTGTCCTAGAATAATAGTATTCTTTATCTCAAACAAGGTTCTCTTTTGTTTTTCCCACAATGGATCGCCATTTGGATTTACCGGTTCAATAATCTTATGACCGTATAGGTCTATTAATTCACTAGCCTTTTCTGTCTGACCTATTTGCATTAGGCTGTATATGTATTTTTGCAAACCATCCTGCAAAGACAATTTTCTATTATAGCCTGAGAACATGGTATGCTGAAAATAATCGGTGGTCAATATATTTGGATAGTTTTGCTCAAAAATCGCTACAATTTGATGAAAATCCTTGTTGTAATAAAATACATCAAAGGACAAAGTAGGATCTAAACTATTCGCGTCATTATCCATATCCGTTAATATTTGAAGATATTTTTCTGAGTCTTCAAACATCCCTTGCCTCAAAGAAAATTGTTGCCTTAATCTAAAATAGAACAGGCTATCTTCTCTAGTTTCTTTATTAAAATTGTCCAACTCCGCCTGAATTTCTGATTGCATATCTAGCTGTACTAAGGTCTCGATATAGGATCTTAAATACTTAGGATCATTGCCGTTTCTTTGTATCGTTTGATAAGCAACCAATGCGGAAGAATCTAATCTACCAGTATAGGCGTATAAAAAAGTTAAATTTCTTGGAAGAAAAATATGATTTGGCGCTAATTCCATCCCCTTCTGATAAGCGTCAATCGCTTTTTGCAATTGCCCATTCGCCATATAGGTTTGTGCTAGTCTATTGATAAATTTTGGAGAAAGTGGATTCAATTGGATGGCACGCTCTAAAATAGCTAGTGCCTTATTAGGGTTCTTTTCAATTTCAATAATGGCGTGAGAATACCAGAAATGTACGTCTGCATAATTGGGATTGATAGCAATTGCTTTGTCATAGGCGATTTTGGCTAACTCAATATCCCCTTTATCATAATGATACAAGGTACATTCTAAACCATATACTTCTGCGAGATTAGGATTAATGGCTTTTGCTTTTTCACAAAAGGCCCAAGCTCGTTCATAGTTTGTTTTAGAGTCTTCAGAAGCATACTCTACTAGTAAGTAATAGACCTCCCCTAACTTCACATAAGCTTTCGCGAATGCAGGGTCTAATTCGATCGCTTTTTCCAAATAGGTTTTTGCCTCTAAAATAGACGAACCTACTCGTTCTTCCACCAATTGTCGAGCCCGTAAATAGGCTTCATAAGCCTCAAGATTTTGCGTAGGTCTATTTTCTAAAGCTACTTGCTGAGTGCTGGAAATATTGGTTTTTAAGGCAGTGGCAATAGCTTTGGCTATTTCTGTTTGGATGTCAAAAATATTGTTGGAAGTTAATTCTTTATCATATGTTTCAGCCCAAATGGGTTTGTCCGTATTGGCTTCAATCAGTTGGACATTGATCCGCACTTGATCTTTTGTCAAACGGACAGATCCCTCTAAAATATTAGCCACTGCCAGCATTTTGGCAATTTCAGGAATCCCTAATTTGGAATCTTTAAAACGAAGTACAGAAGTTCTAGAAATAACTTTCATACTACTGATCTTAGAAAGTTGACTTAATAGATCATCATGGATACCTTCCGAAAAATAGGAATTTTGGCGATCCATACTCATATTCGCAAAAGGCAATACCGCTAGAGAATTAGGTGGAATTTCAGCAGCCGTACTAACAGGATCGAGGTCTCCTGTTTGTTCGATTGTTGCATCAGATTGACCATTCCAATAGACAAATATGGCTAAGCAAATAGCGCCAATCAATCCAAGAAGCCACCAACTATTCGGCTTGGCTTTGGTTTTAAATTTACCTTGGAGATCTTTTGCTTTGGGAACAACAATTCCTTCATTCGCTAAAGCAAAAACTTCCATCTTTTGCTCCACGTTTTTAAATTCAAAAAAACCTAAGGATTGAAATTGGAATAGGGTATGATTGGAAATATGTCTTTTGATTTGATTCGAAAATAATACGCCTCCTGAGACGCCAAGTGACTCGATTCTAGAAGCGACATTGACACTATCCCCGTAAACATTATCTGCTTCAAAAAAAACATCTCCACTATGTACGCCTATTCGTACAGGAACAATAGGGGTTGTTTGAAGGACTAGCTGCACCTCATGCGCACATTGCATTGCATCTACTGCGCTATCAAAAGTACAAAGACAACCGTCTCCATAAAACTGAATTACTTGCCCATGAAAACCCGCGACTTTTTCATTGATCGTGTTCTTGAATTTAAGGACTATTTGGCGAGCTTGATGTTCATCCTTTTGCATCATTGCTGTATAACCAGCAATATCAGCGAATAAGATTGCAGCTAACTGCCTTTTCTTTGATGAAGCCATATTGGGTTTAGATCTAGTCTTCCTTAGTAGTTAGTAATTGGGGTATCCTCCTAAGCTTGAACACTTTTAGCTTTTGCGATAGTCGAATTTAGATTCGACGGCATTGATGCTCCGTGCTTTATCTCCGTCGAATCTAAATCGACTTTCACACAACTGTCCAAGCTTAGAAGAATACCCAGTAATTGTACACATCATTTAGACTGTAGGACATCTTTTATAGAAGTCAGCAGTCAGATCGTCCTTCCAGGACTGTCAGGTGTCAGACGTAAGACTTTGACAACGTGACGCTTATGGGTCATTTTATCGTCAGGTAAAAGCGACAGTCTTACAAGTTTCTCGTCGGATATCTACCGCCCGTCAGATGACGATGAAAATCTTATCATCGGACGGCGCTAGCCCTAACGATTACCCATATCTTTTCACGTTTATGATAGCCTTGAAAAGGCGACATAACCTAGCATAGGGCGAAGCCCTATGGTGAAAAACCTTTAATTATGTCGCACTTAAAGGGCTAGTAATAGCTAACATTTTGTCGTAGGGCTAAGGCTCTACGCTAGATTATATCGCCATTTCTGGGCTTTACCAAATTACTTGTGGATAATCGTTAGGACACTAGCCATCCGACGATAAGGCGTTTATTTGCGTATATATGGGTTGAGTTGAAAAAACAAGGTACAAAAGAATCTAGTTTTTAGGAAAATAAAAGGAGAGAATAAAAAAGAAGGAATGTAAGTTTATTATTTCACCATTCCTAAATAAGCTCTATCAAAATAAAAGGCTTGACGGCGATGCCGTCAAGCCTTTTAAAAAATTGTAATGCTTAGTAAGAGCTTAAGCTGAATTTCGACTAGCATTAATGTTACCGTATAAAGATCGAGTAACAATTTTTTCGTACGTTTCTTTAGCAGAAACATTCTGACTGATCTTTTGCAAAGCGTATTGTTGAATCACCAATAAAGGCAAAACGATTTCATCTCGAATAGCAATAGATGCTCTTGAAATGGGCTCTTCTTGCATTAGAATATCAAAGTCAGAAATTAGTAACATCATTTCTTTAGACAGTTTATACTCGTCATGAAGGATGTTCCAAAATCCACTGTATTGTTTATCTTCCTTCATGTAACTCGTTAAGTCAAAGTTACATTTGGATAAAGACATCATACTATTCAAAATAAGGGCTTTGAAGAAAGGCGCATCTTTAAATAAGCGCTTTACTTCTTGCAATCTTCCTTGATCAACCATTGCTTTGATAGCCGTACCAATTCCAAAGTACCCAGGTACATTTTGCTTCAATTGACTCCACGAACCTACGAAAGAAATTGCTCTTAAATCACTTAAGGTCAATTCCTTTTTGTTGCCTCTTTTACTTGGGCGACTGCCTATATTCGCCTTCCCATAGTACTTTAACGTACTCTTATTCTCTAGGTAAGGAATGAACATCTTATGCTTTTTGAGGGCATCGTATTTTTCAAAACTTAGCTCGCCTAATTCTTCTAATAGTTTTCTAGATTTTGGCGGTATCTCTTTCCCATTATCTGTAAAGCTATTAGAGAGTCCAGCCGTAATTAGTTGTTCAAAATTATGATTGAATTGCTCTTTTGTACCATAGGTACTCGTAATCGTTTGCCCCTGTATGGTCAACTGAATTTCATGATTGGCAATATGCTTGCTTTGGGCAGCGTAGAAACTGTGGGTTTTTCCACCTCCACGTGCAGGAGGCCCTCCTCTACCATCAAAGAAGATGGCCTTAATATTATTTTTTTCACAGACCATAGATAAGGTCTCCTTCGTTTTAAAAATAGACCAATTGGCTTTTAAATAGCCGCCATCCTTTGTACCATCCGAAAAGCCGAGCATAATGGTTTGCGCATTATAGCGTCTGGACAAGTGCATTCGGTATTCTGGTATATCAAATAGCTGCTGCATGGTCTTTTCCGAATCCCTCATACCCTTCATCGTTTCAAATAAAGGAACAATGTCAAAGGTAATGTCCTCTCCGTTCCAACCACACCAGCGGAATAGGCCATATACCATCAATACCGCAAATTTATCTTCCGAATTACTGATGATATAGCGATTACAGCCTTCCTCTCCATTTTCTTTTTGAATGCTTTTAAGTTGACCAATATTCTGAATCGTATCATTAATGACTGACTCATCAAAAGTAAACTTAGTGGCATCAATTTCTTTTCGTAACAAAATTTCTTGGAATTGTTCTTCACTCAATTCTTCCAAGTTATCTTTAATCACGCCCGCAGATTTCAGGATGCTAGTGACGGTCTTGATATGTACGCTGTTATCTTGGCGGATATCTAGGTTCGCAAAGTGCGTTCGGAAAATTTTAACCTTGTCAATTAATTTCTCCAAATCACTTAGATACAATTGATGGTATTTATCAACTAAAATTGTTCTAGCCGTTAATAAAGGCGTAATAATTTCTTTATAGTTCAATACTTTTTTAGCATCAAACATAGAAGCGTACAACTTGGTCCGTAGCACAAATAATTCCTCCTCTATTTCTCTAAAAGATAGTTTCTTTTGTAGTTTTTTTAAATCATTGTAATAGCACTTCATTAAAGTCATTCGGAGGGCATTGGCAACATCCTTTGTAATTTGAGGTGTTACAAAAGGATTACCATCTCTATCGCCTCCTGGCCAAAACCCTAACTTAATGATATCTGGATTCTCAAAATCTCCATTTCTAGTTTTTTCTTTAATGGCACTATACAAATCACCGATCGCCTCATAATATACATGACGTAGAAAGTAGATGATATTCTTTGCCTCATCAAAAGGAGTCGGCTTTTTCGAGTTGATTAAAGAAGTCAAGCCTAACTGCTGTAAGGTAAGATCAATCTCATTTAATTTATTATCAGGAATGAGTGTTCTCAATTTGTTGATAATATCCAATACAGAGGGCGGATAAAATTGTGTCGGATGGGCTGTAAAAACAATCCTTGCGCTAAATGTAGCTAATTTCTGTGCGATTTTATCCCAATTATCTTCTTTGTCTAATTTTTGAAAGAAATCACTAATGGTTAAGGCATCTCCATGTGCTTGCACTTCTTCAAAGGCGGCATCTTCTACACTATCATACAAGACCACTTGGCGCTCCACATATTGAATGACCATAAACATGAAATCCAATTGCTCTTTTTCGGTCGTTAGGTTGGCATAGTTAGCAAAAAAGGCATTTAAGATTTCTTCTGGATTTTTTCCTGCTGTTAGTCCGTCCTTACTGACCTTATATAACAGGGGCACTAACATACCGATGTTGCTATCCCTTGTATAAGGAAGATTTAGAAACAGACTATTGTAAATCTTAAATTTGTTATCGACTAACTTATCAAAAACTTCTAATCGCTTAGATCTCTTCATGTAGTATAATATATTTAATAAGTTGATTTCCTCTACTAGAGATAGGGACTATTGAAGTTGTTTAAGTAACGACAAAACAACTTCATTATCCAGAGGATGAAATACATGTCTTATTGGATGGTTTTATTTAGAGCTTGTCTAAAATTTATTTCGAGTTGAAAATCAATAGTTTACGGTTCTGGCAAAGAAAAAATTAGTGCGTTTAGCGAGCTAAATAAACTCATTTTTTCGAAGTCAGGTTCGTAAAATATTGGTTTTCAGCCGATAGAAATTTAGACAAGCTCTTAGTGCAGTTGCTGCAAATTTACTTAAACTGAGGAAGAAAGTACGGATTATTGTAAAAAACACACTAAGTAATTTTAATTAAGTAATGAGGGATTAATAAAATACACAGTTGGTCGAAGCTATTTTTATCTCTGGCAAGGCAAAAAACGTAGGCGATGCAGCGCATTAGCGAGGTTTTTTAACACAGCCAGAGATGAAAAGAGTGAAGGATAACAGTATATTTTATTATTTCGTCATTACTAAACAGCCAATCCATCCCAGTGATTCCTTAAAAATCGGAGCCAATTGCCTGAGCAGATGCCTGTTATGTCTTGTTCTGAATATCCTCGATTTTGCAATAATAAGGGTAGTTTTTGTAAATCGGAAATCGTATCCATATCTGCGGGAGATTGTTCTTTACCAAAGGCGCCATCTAAATCGGAACCAATTCCCACATGTAGCGAATTTCCTGCCAATTGGCAAATATGGTCGATGTGGTTGATCACTATTTCTAAGGTGATATTTTCAGAAACTGGTGTAGAAATACCTCTTTTCCAATGAGGCGTCAACATCCAGGTATCAAACACCGATCCTATGACCGCCCCTCGCTCTATTAATACTTTAATTTGATCATCCGAAAATTGGCGATTATGGGGTACCAAGCTTCTACAATTGCTATGGCTGGCCCAAACTGCCCCATTAAAATGGTCCATAGCTTCCCAAAAACTTTGATCGCACAGATGGGTAGCATCCAGAATGATACCCAGCCGTTCCATTTCTTTTAATAGCTCCTTTCCTTTTTGCCCAATACCACCCTCTGAATCCGTTCCATATGCATAAACCCCAGGGCCATAATGAGCAGGACCTATAGCTCGTAATCCGCCTTCAAAGGCCTTTTCTAGATGCTGCAAACTTAATATCGAATCTGCCCCTTCCAAACTTTGAATCAAACCTATAGGAGTGTTAATAGGATTTAATTCCCATTCTGCAAGATGGCTGTTTAATGTTGTTTTGTTGGTAATAAACCGAATATGCCCCTCCGCTGCCATCGTTCGATACCAGGCCAATTGCCCCTGCGTCTGGGCCCATGCTTGAGCAGGAGAGTTCCAGCTCTTCCCAGGGAAGCCACTATTTCTTTTGGCATACCTAGCAATCTGGGTACCTACTACAATTCCAACATTCCCTTCCCGAAGGCTTTCAAAATTAACCATCCCATTTCCACGATCTGGTTTATCTGTCATGCCTTCCTCTGATGCTCGAATTTCTGAAATGGACCAACGAAGGTCTCTGTTCCATTCCATTGCATTCATGGATAAATCGAGATGAGCATCGAAGAAGAAATGTTGGGTTGGTTGTTTCATATTTATTTTAGAATAGAGAGCAGAGAATAGAGAGCAGAGACTATATCCGTTTTCAAACAATGAAATCTCGCTGTTTTAATCAATCTCCATCCTACTCTTTATCAATGTTTCGCTAGCTTAGCACTTGGATTTGGGATTTGGATTTGGATTTTAAAATTTAATGCAACTCAAATATAGCCTCAATCTCCACCGCAATTCCCCCGGGCAACATCATGCCTACCGCAGATCTAGCACCAATCCCATTATCTTTTCCAAAAACCTCTCCCATCAAATCGCTATAGCCATTAATGACTTGAGGTTGGGATTTAAAATCAGGGGTACAGTTGACCATTCCTAAGGTTTTTACCAATCGTTTGATTTTATCCAAATCTCCGATTTCTGATTTGATGGTAGATAGCATGGTGAGTCCTACTTGTTTAGCCGCCACATAGCCTTCT
>CALJIY010000445.1 GCA_937973945.1 uncultured Saprospiraceae bacterium
CGCATGAACTAAGGTATCATATCCTTTACTCTTCCCTGTCAATGTTATTGACTTATTGATGAAAAATTATTCATGGAATGGATGAATAAGAAAAGTAATCATTAAGTAACAATAGTAATTGAAGTCAGTGAATATATAAGAAATTGGATGAGCATCTGAGATAGATCGGTGCGAGAGAGCAAGTTGCTGAAAAGCAGAGTTCTCACATCAAAAGACTAAGGTGGTTATAGCGAAAGGGATCACCTCTTACCATTCCGAACAGAGAAGTTAAGCCTTTCAGCGCCGATGGTACTGCCCTTGGGTGGGAGAGTAGGTCGCTGCCTTTTTTTTTCTTTCTTTTTCGTAAAAAAGGAAACCAACAAGCTCGTCAATTATTTGACGGGCTTTTTTTGTTTAGAACTGAAATCCAGCTGCATTGTTCTTTCCGTACTCTTCCTACTTTGGCTATTTATATTCAAAACACAACTATTAAGATCATATCTTACTACACTGGCATTATTTATGGTACATTTTTATCAAGTAAATACTATTGATAAACAGTACATTATGCGATTAAGTAGTTTTGTTATTTTATTCATTCTAATCTCCAAGCCCATATACAGCTCGGCTCAAAACACAGAGATGGTCTACACGGTAGTAGACCAAATGCCGTATTTTCAAGGCTGTGATAATTATGCTTTAGGCTCTGATCAAAAACGAAATTGTTCCAACCAAGAAGTAGTCAATTACATTACAAATACGCTAAGCTATCCAGAGCAAGCGAAACTAGAGGGTTTAGAAGGAATCGTCTATATTAGTTTTGTGGTATCAAAAGATGGAGCAATAGTACAGCCCAAAATTCTAAAAGATATAGGAGGTGGTTGTGGGGTAGAGGCCATTAGAGTGGTGCAATCTATGCCCAATTGGATACCAGGGGAATTAAAAGAAACTAGTGTAGCTGTACAGCTACAGCTACCTATACAATTCCAATTTTCGACATCAAATGAAGGAGAGGAATATAAATTACGCTGGGGTACGCTTAGTGAAGTAGATGAAGTGAGTCGTAAAGATTTAAGAAGAAATTTAGATGAACTTGTCCAAGTATTTGATAGCCAAGGATCTGTAATTGATATTAATAATCTAGTTTTTTCTTGTAATAAAAATAATAAGGTATTTAGTATTCAGAGTAGTGGTGAGCTTACTGCTAAAATGAGAAAGTTTATTAAGAAGAAATTGAAAAAGGGAAGCTTGTTTTCTGTTATAGCCACTATTCAAAAGGATGGCGTCTTTATGGAAATTGATAAAGAATTTGTGGTGGTAAAATAAGCCTTAATTTGTCCAGCAACGGGAAGTTGCTGGACAAAAAGGTTTCCGTTCAAAAGGGAACTACTGAAAAACAAGGCAACCATTTTTTACAAGGTTGACTTTCAACGCTTTCGCTATACTATTCTTCGATAATCTCTGTATTACTACCTGGATCTTCCTCTGAAATTTCTTCTTCAATTATCTGCTTCCGAGTATGAACATATTTTCTCCACTTATCAATACACTCTTGAAAATCGGCCGGTAATTCTGATTCAAAAAGCATTTCTTCTCCCGTTGTAGGATGTATAAAACCTAAAGATTTAGCATGTAAGGCATGTCGAGGCAATATCTTAAAAGCATTATGTACAAACTGTTTGTATTTTGTAAACACAGTTCCTTTTAAAATTTTATCCCCTCCATAACGACCATCATTAAATAAGGTATGATTGGCGTACTTCATATGTACTCTAATCTGGTGTGTTCGACCCGTCTCTAAGTGACACTTAATTAAAGTAACATAATACATTCGCTCTACGACTTCATAATGGGTAACAGCATGCTTTCCTTCATCTCCTTCAGGGAATACCATAAATTGTAGCCTATTGCTAGGATTTCTAGCAATGTTACCTATAATCGTTCCTTTGTCATCTTTTAAATCTCCCCAGACCAAAGCATAATATTCGCGCTTGACAGTATGATCTGCAAATTGTTTACTTAAATGCGCAAGCGCATGCTCCGTCTTGCCCACTAATAACAAACCAGAGGTATCTTTATCAATTCGATGTACAATCCCAGGACGATCTACATAGGCATCATCTTTCCCTGGAAGAATAGCTCCTTTTAGATGAAATACAATCGCATTAACCAAAGTTCCAGTATGATTACCAACACCAGGATGGACGACCATGCCAGGTGGCTTGTAAACCACCATGATATCGTCATCTTCGTAGTATACATCTATAGGAATATCTTCTGGTTGAACCCGCTCATTTAAACCTCTAGGTTTATCCAGATGCATGGTGATGACATCGTTAGGACGAACTTTATAGTTAGGTTTTATTTGCTGATCGTTCACTAAAATTTTGCCCTCTTTGATGCCATTTTGTATTTTACTTCGAGATATTTTCTCTACTCTATCCATTAGAAACTTATCCAAGCGAGTTACCGTTTGCTTGGGGTCTGCCGTATAGACCATTTCGTAAGGATTGTCTTCTTCTTGTTCTGTTTTTTTCATACTACACATTTTCCATCATTCACTGGAGTATTGATTTATATAATGGAACTCCAAGAAACGATGATTTTTTGCAAAGATAGAGAGCTACAACTACATTGAAGCTAGATTCGGCTCTTTATTAAGTAATACTTACTACAGAATATGTAAGTATAGCGTATATTTTTACCTTTTAAGTAAGCACTTTTGTGTCGCAATCTTCTATATTTCTGCTTATAGACTAGAAAGACTTACTAAATATCCTTTATTTGAATTAAAAGCTTTTTTGCTATTGAAATTTGTTGCAACTTTGTTGCATTAAGAAGCGTTTTATTATTATGAATAAGTTTCTACCAAGTATCAATCTTGATTTTTTAGGCTTTTCAGCATCTATGTTATGTGCTATTCACTGCGCACTGCTGCCGTTTGTAATGACAGTAGGGGTTATGGGTGGCTTAAGTTGGTTAAATAATCCTTGGATAGAGATAAGCTTCATTATCATTAGCGTTGTGTTGGCAATGCTTTCTTTGTATCCTACCTATAAAAAAAAGCATGCTAATGCAAAGCCACTACAAATTGCTGCTATAGGGTTTTTCTTATTATTTGTAAGTCGAATCTCAGCGCATGGGAGTATGTATGAGATCATTCCTATTGTTCTTGGTGGAGTACTGATCGCTATTTCACACTTCATTAATTGGAGACTATTGAAAGCTTATAAGCAAGGCTAATATTCAGAGAAAGTTCAAATTCAAGTATCAAGACCAAGCCTGCCTGCGTTCCTTGGAAGGCAGGTTCAAAACTCACAAATCGTTGACAACCAGTTTTATATAAAACTGACGTTTTATTTTTGACATAGTTTATTGAACACGCTTAATATTCACGATCCTTTTATTCTTTCCTATTGTATCAAATCGTATTAATTTTCTCCAATAAAGTCCTATTTACGAACTATTAGAACTTTTCAACTAATATGTTTTGGAGAACCACCCTTCCTACTATCATAAACGCCTTATTTTTCATATATTTGGTTAGAGAATGAAATAGCATTTATTATTTCATTCTCTAGAGAACATAAACAAATTCAGGCGTACCTTGTTTTTTGCATAAATGAATCTTATGAAAAAGCTAAATTTAATTTTTTTACTTACCTGTTTGACGACTACTTTATTAGTAGCACAAATCACGATACAACCAAGACAGACAGAAAATACTAGTAAAGGGGTTCTTTATTTTAAAGAATTAGCTTTTGATTTCCGAGTAAATACAGTCAGAGGTTTATCTGTAGCAGCTAACTTTGGAAAAATCGTTTCTTATCATAAAACTCGTTTTTACCACGTTGAAATTGGTTCTTTAAAACATCCAAGAGAGTATAAGCAAAATGATCAATTTTCGCGAAGATTTGGTGGTCGTGCATTTATCTTTGGGAAGCAAAACACCTTTTTCACATTAAGAGGTGGATGGGGAGAGAAAAGATTGTTGACGGATAAGGCGCTTCGAAAAGGAGTCGCAATAGGGTATATGTGGGAAGTTGGTCCTTCCATAGGAATCACTAAGCCTTACTATCTTATCTTAAACAAAGCATTTGATTCTGTCCAAACAGAAGAAAAGTATTCCGAAGAAAATCACGATATATTTCTTGACATTAATAAAATTCAAGGAGCAGCGTCTTTTGGTAAGGGGATTACGGAACTAGGTATTATCCCCGGTGGACAATTTAAACTAGCACTACATTTTGCATGGGGTGCTTTTGACGAATATGTGAAAGCAATGGATGTTGGAATTATGGGAGATTTTTACTTTAAAAAAGTACCTATTTTAGTAGAAGACTCTTTTGATGGAGCCAAAAATCAACCGTTTTTCTTAAACCTCTTTGTCGCAATGCAATTTGGAAAACGTTGGTAATTGATTAACAAATGTTACTAGAAAGTGCTCGGTTTTGACATATATCTTGGCTACCTTTGTTGCCTCTTTTAATATGTTGAAGTTGTTTAAGAATACAGAGTTGCAAACCTGAAATACATTTTTAAACAACTTCGTTGATAAAATATTCATGATAGATTTACCTATAGTACAAGAGAAGGAACCTAGAAAAAGAAAACCAGATTGGCTGCGGGTGAAATTACCTATTGGTCAAGAGTTTAAAAAAGTCCGGAATCTAGTTGATAAATATAACTTGAATACCATTTGTCAAAGTGGTAGCTGTCCAAATATGGGAGAATGCTGGGGCGCAGGCACGGCTACTTTTATGATTTTGGGAAATGTATGTACTCGGTCTTGCTCATTTTGTGCCGTAAAAACAGGCAGGCCACCAGAATATGACGAAGATGAACCACGAAGAGTGGCAGAGGCTGTAAAATTGATGGAAGTCAAACATGCCGTTATTACTTCTGTCAATCGAGATGAGCTGAAAGATAGAGGGGCAGAGATATGGTATCAAACGGTTATACAAGTCAAGGAAGCTTCTCCTACAACAACTATTGAGACCTTAATCCCAGATGTCAAAGCGAATTGGGTAGCACTGGAACGAATGATTAGCGGTGGGCAAGAAGTAGTGTCTCATAATATGGAAACAGTAGAAAGACTCTATAGAAAAGTTAGACCACAAGCAAAATATAAAAGAAGTCTAGAGCAAATACAACGAATCAAAGATTTTGGCAAACGGACAAAATCTGGCTTTATGGTAGGATTAGGAGAGACAGATGAGGAGGTTGTTAAAACAATGCAAGATCTATACGATCATGGTTGCGATGTCGTAACAATAGGGCAGTATTTACAGCCTACCAAAATGCATCTGGCAGTAGAGTATTTTGTTCGTCCAGAAAAATTCGCAGAATATAAAGCGATTGGTCTAGAGATTGGTTTAGATTTTGTAGAAAGCGGTCCTTTAGTTCGTTCTTCCTACCATGCGGAACGACATTTGTAATTGATTATTTGAAGCATAATCAATTAATCAAATATTCACCCACCATGATGCACCTTTGGAATGGAATATTATTAGGCTTAGCATTAAGTATACTGGTTGGGCCTTTGTTATTCGCATTGATTCAGGTGAGTATAGAGCAAGGTATTAAAGCAGGCATATGGGTCGCTTTGGGCATATGGCTGAGTGATATTTTGTTTTTAGTTGGTATAGGACTAGGTGTTAGCCAAATAAGTCAATTAATTGAATCCCCATTGTTTACCCCTATTGTAGGTGTATTAGGGGGCTTTGTACTTATCATAGTAGGTGTAGGTATGTTTATTTCTCGGCCTGCCAATATCGATACTTCGCATTTTGATTTAATCTCTTCCAAATGGAAATTAGGACTTAATGGTTTCCTCATCAATACAATCAATCCTTTTACGGTTATATTTTGGACAAGCGTAATCACTTCTTTCTTAGTGGAAGAATCGCTATATTCTGTAAATAGTGTATTGTTTTTCGGAGGCATATTAGGCGTTATTATTTTAACCGATAGTTTAAAGTTGGTTTTAGCTGAACAGATTAGTAAAAAATTAAAGCCTATTCATATAGCCATTATGCGCAGAATTTCAGGCATGGCATTGTTCTTGTTCGGAATAACTATGATTGCGAGAGTTTCTTGGGGCTTATTTTAATAAGGTATGATGGTAGAAAATGAATTTATTTTGCCTCAACCTTAAATGCCTATTAATAGGAAATAGAATAAAAATTGCCAGTACATAAGTATGTTCTCCCCTAATGCATACATAAGAAACGTCTAATTACCTTCCCCGTTTGTCTTATTTATAGCAAAATATTAAATAAGTAAAATTATACTTTACTTTCTTCTATAAAGGACATAAATTACTGAAATACAACCAAAGAGTATTTAGAGGCTTCCACCAACAGTATCGGCAATCCTTTTTTCACAACCTTATATTATCACCTCCTCCTAATAATTAATTGCTTTTTAGCAAAGGGTCAATTTATGTAATTGACCAATTAATTATCTATCTCCTATTTATACAGCAAATTTTTTATATAAAACATTTGATCTCCCAACAGTCAGATGCTTTTAAAATACCATGATTCCCATGAGATTTAGTTCTCGATTTAAGTATATATTATTACTCTGTCTATGGGGCAACCTATTGCAAGGACAAGATTGGGTAGATTTGATGAAAAATGATGATGTAGATTTTCGTCAAGCTCAACAATCTTTTGAAGAAGATTGGTCTAGTCGAACGTATGAAAGAGGCAATGGTTATAAGCAGTTTAAAAGATGGGAAAATTTCATTGTTCCCAGAATGGATAAATATGGCAAATATGACCCAACCAAAGCTTGGAGTCGATTTGCACGATATAGAAAAAATTTAAGACCAAACGCTAGAGTTGCAGGTAGTTGGTCACAACTAGGACCTTTCTCTCCTCCAGGCGGATATAATTCTAGCGGTATCGGTAGAATTGATTGTATTGCTTTCCATCCACAAGATTCCACTAATTATTGGGTAGGCGCACCATCAGGCGGCCTTTGGCACACCACAAATAATGGCCAAACATGGACCACTAGTTCAGATAGTTGGGAAGGATTGGGCATTTCAGATATATTGATAAATCCCAATAATCCACAGATTATGTATGTGGCTACTGGGGATAGAGATCACTATGCCGTACACTCTTATGGGGTATTGAAGTCAATAGACGGAGGTGCAACTTGGAGTGCTTCTGGATTGAACACTTTGAGCCGAATTTATAAATTGATAATGGATCCGGAAGATTCCGATATTATATTGGCTGCTACTTGCTGTGGGGTATACCGTACTACAGATGGCGGCTTAAATTGGACACTGATCAATTCTATTCCTACTCATAATATCTATGATATCGTTTTTAAGCCAGGTAATAATAGAATTGTTTATGCCGTATCTTATGATGCGGTCTTCGACCACGATGTAGGAAAATATATAAGAAATTTTGGTTTTCATAGATCTACCAACGGTGGTATTACATTTCAAGAAAAGGCACTTCCTTTTCCTAAAAATGCATTAAATAGAGCGGAGATAGGCGTGAGTGCAGATGCTCCAAACCAAGTATATTTATATTGCTCAGAGGGAGAAACGAGTGCATTTTATGGTTTATATAAATCGACAAACAGCGGAAATAGTTTTTCTAAAATAGCAGGTCCATCTGATCGAGTTGTTCATCCTGAAAGCGCTGCTAATTTGACTATTAATGACGTTTTGTTATACCAAGGTTGGTATGATTGGACCATGCAGATTAATCCGAAAGATATAAATGAAATGTATCTAGGCGGCGCAGGAATGATCCGAACTAGAGATGGTGGATCTACTTGGGAATATATAGCTGGTTATAATAGTGGTGCAGGGGCAATTCATGTAGATTTTCATGCAGTAGAATATAACCCAATTACAAACAGAGTCTTTTTAGGTAGTGATGGCGGTGTATGGCGAGAGCCATATGCGGGTTTGGAATGGACGCCATTAAATGAAGGTTTAGTAACCACCCAAAATTACGCTTTAAGTAGCTCGCCAGATGGAAATAATATCTTAGTAGGTAATCAGGATAATAGTACTTTTTATTTTAATGGAGAAGATTGGGATATTATTACTGGCGGAGACGGTATGCAATGTGTCATTGATCCTGCAAGACCAGAAGTACTTTACACCAGCTCTCAATTAGGACTGATTTATAAAATAGATAATGGTAATTTCGGTTTAAGTTTATCTTCCCAAATTACAGGTCAAGCTAGTCGTTGGGAAACCGTTTTGAAAATGGACCCAAGCTTTCGAAATGTCCTATATACTTTATATGAGGATGTTTGGAAAACATCAGATGGTGGAGACTCTTGGCAGAATATTTCCAATGGTAAAATAAATAGTCCACATCAAGTATTAGAATTGATAGAAATAGCTCCCACGGATCCAGATGTTTTATATGTAGCAGATAGATATGAATTATTCAAAACGACAGATGGCGGGGAGACTTGGAGTTCTATAACTAGAGCATGGGATATATTTGAAGGAATTGGAGATATAGAAATAGACCCTGCTGATCCCAATAGAGTTTGGGTGGTTACTTGGAGTGGACGAATATTTCAAACAGAAAATGGGGGAGATTCCTGGACAGATATTTCAGGTACCTTACCGAATATCATGGCTAATAAAATTGTCTATCAAAAAGGATCAAATGATGGTTTATATTTAGCAATGGATGTAGGCGTTTTTTATAAAGATAATACGATGAGTGATTGGATTCCTTTTTATACAGACCTTCCAAATGTAGTCGTATTGGATTTAGAAATTCTTTATTGCACAGGTAAGTTAAGAGCAGGAACTTATGGTAGAGGTATTTGGGAAACGGCACTAATTGGTTATGATCCTAGTACGGTATGTTGTAATAATGACTTGCCTATTTTAACAACATCTGGTGAGGTACTGATATGCGGCGAACCTTCTTACATGATAGGAGGAAGCACAGCTCCGAATGGTAGTACGTATCAATGGTACAAAGATGGTAAAGCTATTGCCGGAGCAACTACTTCATCTTATGAAGCAGTAGAAACTGGTGTATACACCCTACGGTTTGTTAATGGTACTTGTTCTTCTTATGCTTCTGACCCTATAGAACTCATCTTATTGCCTAATGGAATTTGTACAGAGAGTTGTGCAGATATGAATATTAATACCCCCAACGGACCAGGAAATAGAACATTCATTAATGTTACGGATTCTTTGCATACCCCTGATCCAGAACAATTGATATGGATATGTGTAACAACAGAAGGAGATACGGGAACGGAAGAAGAAATATTTAATGTATACGACGAGAATAACAGATATTTAGGCGAAACCATTTTTGGAAGAGACTGTTCAGGACCTTCCCCAGAAGCCTGTTTCTATGTAACAGCACCAGACTTTACAAATTGGATAAGTGATGGCGTGCTAACAATAAGTGTAGACCCACAAACTAAAAAGGTGGCTTTATTTTGCGAAACTAATTCTGTTTGTGTGAATCTGCGATATTCTATTCCCTATGCAGATAATTGCGAAGGAGATTTGGCAGTACCTATTACTCGAGATGGTGTAACCTACAAAGCTGGAGAACAATTGACTTCTGATGCTATTGTATCTGATGGTCATACCTCTAAATTTACTGCAGGACAAATAATAGATCTACAACCAGGTTTCTATGCGGAAGGAGGGAGTGATTTTATAGCTTCTATAGAGGCTTGTACTTCTTTATTGCCGCCAGAAATTCTAAGTCCTAAATCTAATTCTTTTGTAGATAATGGCTGCGAGACAAGTTTAGATAAAAGAGAATGGCGCTTCGAATGGACGGATTTACCTGGTGCTACTAGTTACCATTTTTTGGTTTATTCTTCTACCAACTTGGCACCTATGATTAATGAAGAGCAGTTATCTATCAATAGCTTCACAATCAGAGATTTTAATACGATTAAAAATGAAGATACCGCTAATTGGAAAGCAATTGTTCGAGCAAGAGTAGAAGGCAAGTGGACAGGTTGGTCACAGATTCTTCCCTTTAATGTGGAATCACTTAACACAGATTGCCCAGTTGCTTTTAAATCTGCTAACACCGCCAATACGGTAGATCCTTCAGAGACTACTGTGGATTTAATTAGTCCGCTATTCAATAAAAATTTGAGATTGAATGTCCATCCTAATCCTGCTACGGATTATGTGAGTATCAATTATTTTCTAAATAGGGTAGTTACCTTTGATATAAACCTATTTGACGTGACGGGCAAGCGACTCCGTGAGATCAGGCCCTTAAAGGAAACGGATCCAGGAGAACATGCGATTCAATTAAATACCTCTGACCTAGAAGAAGGAATGTATTTTATTGTTTTAAAAAATAAAGATTTCACGATTTCTGAAAAGATTGTGATTCTTCGTCGATA
>CALJIY010000446.1 GCA_937973945.1 uncultured Saprospiraceae bacterium
AAATATAAAAATATCATGAGTACTATTTCAAAATTTAAAGTTCCTACAATAGAAGAAGTATCCCCAGCGAATCAAGAAATTTTCACAACCCTAAAATCTGCATTAGGTTTTGTTCCTAATATATACGCAGCAATGGCTAACTCAAAGAATGCCTTAGGTAATTACTTAACATTCTCTAACGGTGCTACCTCCTTTTCAAAAAAAGAAAAGGAAGTAATCGACTTAGCGGTTAGTCAAGTAAATGGATGCAATTATTGTTTATCTGCCCACACAGTAATCGGTAAGATGAATGGGTTCTCTGATGAGCAAATTTTAGAACTAAGAGCAGGAGGTGCAAGCTGGGACGCCAAATACAATGCCTTAGCAAAAATCTCTCGTTCTATAGCAGAAACAAGAGGCAATGTAGATCATCAATTAGTGGCAAATTTTTATGATGCTGGCTACAATGATGAAAATTTAGTAGATCTAGTAGTTGCAGCTGGCATTATCAATATCACTAATACATTCCATAATTTGACTGATGTCGAAATCGATTTTCCAGTAGCAGCAGAACTGTAAATAAATATTAAAACTATATTCTTTTAATTTCTTTGAAGTTGTTTAAATGAATTGATGAGATATGTTATTTGTATCCTATTAATTCATTTAAATAGCTTCTTTAATTTTTTATTCATGAAATACAATTTAACTGGAATACTAAGTGTATTCTTGATAACCTTTTCTTTTTTTCAATCGTGTACCCCAGCTAAAGAAGCACAGTTAAGTCAATTAAACCAATCAAGCCAATTTGACAAAGTTAAGTTAACACAAACGCCAGGCGCTTTTGCCACTCAGAGTTTGGCACTAACCCCTGGAGATTATCAGTTCGAAATCGTAAACGACGGAGTTGATCATGAAGTTGGTTTCGTACTTGTCCCTAAAGGAAAATACGATGCTGCTGACCATATCAAAGCTGCATATGTAACAGCACCCGTAGCTACTGGTAAAAGTGCTATGACTGGTGTAGTTGCACTTGAGGCAGGAGCATATGAGTATTTTTGCCCGCTTAACCCTACGGATAAATATCCCCTTTTGGTAGGTACTCCTGAAAAAGTAACTCTGACTCAAGTTCCTGGTGAATTTGAAACTACATCCTTGAATTTGGAAGAAGGTTTATATCAATTTGAAATTGCAAACAAAGGAGTGGATCATGAGGTTGGTTTCGTACTTGTCCCTAAAGGAAAATACGATGCTGCTGACCATATCAAAGCTGCATATGTAACAGCACCTGTAGCTACTGGTAAAAGTGCTATGACTAGTGTGGTTGCATTAGAGGCAGGAGCATATGAATACTTTTGTCCGCTTAACCCTACGGATAAATATCCCCTTTTGGTAGGTACTCCTAAAAAAGTAACATTGACTCAAGTGCCTGGAGAATTTGAAACGACATCTTTGAATTTGGATGCAGGAGTATATCAATTTGAAATTGCAAATAAAGGAGTCGATCATGAAGTTGGTTTCGTACTTGTCCCTAAAGGAAAATACGACACTGCCGATCATATCAAAGCTGCATATGTAACAGCACCCGTAGCTACTGGTAAAAGTGCTATGACCAATGTAGTTGCTCTAGAAGCAGGAGCATATGAGTATTTTTGCCCACTCAATCCTACGGATAAATATAGCTTGACTGTTAAATAAAAATAAGTCAAATACCCAAAAACATTTACTCCCAAAATCTTTTTTAACCCCCCTCAATACCCTCTTTGATTATTTCAACGCCAAATTGTATAACTGTACAGTTTGGCGTTTTTTATTGAACACCTATTCCTAACTCATTCTTCCGCAACATCATTGCTACGTTTAATTCCCAATCGATCCAATTTAGAATAGAGGGTTGTGGGACGCAAGCCTAATAATTTAGCAGCTCCTTCTTCTCCACTCACTCGCCAGTTAGTATGTTTCAATACTTCAATGATATAATTTCTTTGATAGTTTTCTAGCGAAACAAAATTAGTGGCTCTCTTTATTTTCTTTTTAGGATTGAACCAATCTCCTAAGCTTAATTTTTTAGTGCGAGAAGTAATGATCGCCCTTTCTATTAAATTCTCCAACTCTCTAACATTGCCGGGAAAGTCATACGATAATAATTTATCAATGACCCGTTGCGGAATATCTGTAATTTTCCTTCCTAATTTAGTCCCTATTTTTTCGCAGAAGAAGCGAATCAACAAAGGAATATCCTCTTTTCTTTCTCGAAGCGGCATGCTATGAATTGGAAAAACATTTAGTCGATAATATAGATCTTCTCTAAAATTCCCTTTCTCGATTTCCTTTGGTAAGTCCCTATTCGTTGCCGTAATAATACGGACATCTACCGTCTTGACTTCCTGACCACCTAATCGTTCGATCTCTCCTTCTTGAATGGCACGTAATAATTTAGGCTGTAAATCAATAGGCATTTCTCCGATTTCATCTAAAAATAAAGTCCCTCCATCTGCTAATTCAAACTTGCCTAACTTCTTAGACAAAGCACCTGTAAAGGCGCCTTTTTCATGACCAAATAATTCACTCTCAATCAAATTAGCAGGTAAGGTGGTACAGTTCACCTTAATCATTGGACGAGTAGATCTTCGACTCAATTGATGCAAGGCTCTTGCAATCAATTCTTTACCTGTACCACTTTCTCCCGTTATTAAAACAGTAGAAGAAGTATCTGCTACTTGTTCTATTTGATTCAACACTGTTCGAAATTTAGGGCTATTACTGATGATCTCTCCAAAGTTATTTTGTACCTCTATTTCTTCTTGTAAGTAATTATTCTCTGCTTCTAATTTTTCTTTTAGTTCTTTAATTTCTAATAAGGCACCTCTGAGCGCCGCCTCTTTTCGCTTTCTTACAGTAATATCTCTAACGATCGCACAGCTGTAAGAAACGCCATTCAATTCAATGAAAATATCCGTTATATCAACTGGAAAAACAGTTCCATCCTTTCGCCGATGGCTGCTTTCAAAAGTGGAAGTATCTTTTTGTTTAGCTGCCCAATGATCTGCCCATATTTTCGGACTCATATTAGGGTTAACGTCAAAAATCGTTAGCTGTAAAAATTCTGCTCTTGTATAGCCCCAATTATCGCAAGCTACCTTATTGACTTCAAAAAATTTAGCATCCTTATCAAACCACATAACGGCTTCAGGCAAATCTTGCAGGGCATTATAAGATAGTATTTGAAGGTCTTTCTTTTTCATTTAAACAAGGTAAATATTTTTTAGTAAAAATACGAAATATCGTAAATTATTTTATGGTTTCAGTTATTAAGAAAAACACAAACAATTCATAAAACATTAATAATCAATCATTTAAAAATTAAAATTCATTATCATTCACGCTTGGCACAGGCATTGAATTATAATAAGTGAAAAGGCCTAGCAAAGATCTAGTAATTCAATTTTTTCAATCATTAAAAACAGAAATCATGTTCAATCAACTAAAGAAATATTTGCAAAGTGATCAAACAGTCAGTCCAGAAGCAGTATGTCCCAATTGTTGGGGAAGACAAGAATACCAAGGGCAATTTAGTGATGCCATTAAAAAGGAAGAAATCACACTTAGCAATATAGACCAAAAGAAAGGCTGGATAGAAGCGTATGCCGCTAAAAATCTTCATGGCATCAAACTTCAGAAAAAAGGAAATAAAGTAGTTTGCCCTAGTTGTAATCTAGCTATCTAAGGAACAAGGGATAAATAAGAGCTTGTTTAAAAAGGTTACGTACTATTCACGAAACAGATAGCACAAAATAATGCTTATGGAAAATACAAATTCAATATCCAACTTAGGAGACTTGTTAAAGTCTCTAAAAGCACAATCAACTCCATTCTTTGTAAGTCTTTGTGCTCGATGTGGCAATGACAATCAATTAATGGATAATGTATTACAGAAATTACAAGAAACTTACGGGCAAAAATTAAACTACCAAAAACTAATTGGAGAGGCCGCTCAGTTAATCAAAGATGAATTGAAGATCTCAAAAAATCCAGTTTTATTACTAATCAGTAATGGAGAAATTAAAGCCGTCTTTGGTGGCATCATCGCTCAATATCATTTAGAACAAGCCCTTAAGGAATTAGGTATTAGTACAAATTAAATTTACCACCCTTTAAATAATTAATGGTCTTTGATTCTTTTTACTGAATTTATCAAAGATTTATAACTAATGACTACTAAAATCGTTTAAGAATTAAACGCTAAGTCGTTACTAAAAAAACAATTTATCATGAAAAGTATCATTCAATTTTTAGTCTTCTCTCTTTTTATAGTGACTACTTTATCCGCTCAAACTATTAATCAACAATTCTTTGATAAGACGGAAGCTTTTTTATCAAAAGAAGTGACGAATGGCTTATTAAAATATGCAGGACTTAAAAACAATCCGCAGTTAGCAGATTTAATCCGTACGGTAGAAAATGCAGATTTATCAAATACAACAGATGCTACGAAAAAAGCATTTTATATCAATGCCTATAATTTACAAGTAATCCATGCGGCGGCGCAAGCATACCCGCTTAATTCTGTCCAAACAATCGCAGGTTTTTTTGATGGCAAAAAAGTAAAAGTGGCAGGAGAGAATCTTACCTTAAATAATTTAGAAAAGGATCATTTATTAAAGCCTTACAAAGATGCTCGTTTACATTTTGTTTTGGTATGTGGCGCTTTAGGTTGTCCTCCGATCACAAACTTTGCTTATCAACCAGATCGCTTAGACGCACAATTGGATCAGCAAACAAAGATCGCTTTAAACAATCCTGAATTTCTTAAAACAAGTGATAACACCGTAGGATTATCTCAAATTTTCAAATGGTATAGTAGTGATTTTGGCGGTAGTAAAGGAGCTATATTTGATTTCATTAATCAGTATAGAACAACACCAATATCAAAATCATCTAAAGTAACCCATTATCCATATGACTGGTCTTTAAATGATGCTACGACTAGTTCTTCTCAATCAACTCCCAATACATCTGGAGGCAATAATGCCTCTAGATATATTGTGTCCTCTACGATTCCAAAGGGTTCTTCGGAAATTAAAATTTTTAATAATCTATATTCTCAGAAAACAGGAAGCATCGATAATTTGACAGATAGATCAACTTTTTTCACCACAACGATTAGCTATTTATACGGCTTAAACAATCGTTTTAATATCGGTTTCAATACACGATATAGAAGTGTTAGAAATGATCAATTACCTTCTTCAGCTTTTGATGTTTTCGGTTCTAAAGAAGCTAGTAGTACTAGACAAGGACTTACTGCTTTCGGGCCGCAGATTAGATATGCTCCAGTCGAAAGATGGACCAATTTTTCTGTCCAAAGTTCTTTCGTTTTTCCTATTGGTGAAGATTTATCAGGTAGTGCTAGCCAGCCATATATTGATTGGAATGGAGCAACTTGGTGGACTCAATTTTTTAATGATTTTCCGATAGGTACAAATTTCTCTTTATTTACAGAATTGGATTTATTAATTGAAGACATTGGAAAGTCCGACAACGGACATATTAATCGATTTTCTACACCAGCTACATTGATACTTAGTTATAATCTAAACCCTAAAACAATACTTTATACTATTGGTGGCTTTTCTCCGTATTGGCAAAGTAATTTTGATTATTTTTTACAAGGAGGGGTTGGTGCTAAGTACCAATTTACCCCTAACTTTGAATTAGAGCTATTAGTGACTGAGTTTACCAATAAATTCTTATTAGATACGGGTGGACAAGCAGCAACTTATAATTTAGGGATACGCTATAATATTCCAAGTCGAGGAAAAGGCAGATCAAAGAAGAATAAAACAGCTCGATACACTAAGTAATACGACCGCAAAATGGCAGTAAGATTTTTAATTGTAGGATGGATAATTTCTTTTGGTTTGATATCTACCTTGATGGCTCAACAAACAATTGTCTTCAAAGGGCTGAAGCGAACACAAGAAAATTATTTAATACAGTTTATTCATTCTGGATTAAATAAATTTCCGACCGATAGTTTATTGGAAGCAGATGTACAAAGATTAAAAAACATAGCTAGTATTGGGAATGCTCATTACCTCAGAGACACAACGGACCAAGGAATACAATTAATATTTGAGGTAGAAGAAGTTAGAACCTTATTACCAATACTCAATTTTGGAGGTATAAAAGGGAATGTGTGGTATCAAGTAGGATTCTCCGATATTAACTGGCAAGGAAAAGGGCAATTCTTAAGTGCTGCCTATCAAAATAATGATCGTCGACATAGTGGAAATATTTACTACAAAATCCCTAGAATTAATGGCAGCAATTGGGGTTTTACAGCCAACCTAAATAAGTGGTCTTCTAGAGAGCCTTTATTTTTTTCAGAAGGAACGGTCAACTATGACTATGATAACAATGGCTTAGGATTATCCATAATAAGGCATCTCAACTTACATCGTAATATAGAAATAGGAGGTACTTATTTTATAGAAAATTATACTAAAAGCAGTTTTCAGTTTTTTGAAAACACACCAGGTCCAGCGGGTTTACGTCAACCTAAATGGCTAACAAAAACACTATACACAGAAAACTATTTGAACTATCATTCTTTTTATCTCCGTGGTTTGACTTGGCATGCACTTTTACAACAAGTCTATAACACCTTAGATAAAAATTGGTTTCATAGCTTTCAATTACAGGCTAGATATTATGCTAGACTTGGATCTCAAGGGAATTTAGCCGCTAGATTACGATTAGGAATTGCTTCCAATAATGACACGCCTTTCGCTCCTTTTGTTGCAGACAGCCATACCAATATAAGAGGGATTGGTAATAGAATTGATAGAGGAACCGCTCAAGTAGTTTTAAATATGGAATATAGACATACGGTATATGAATCAAGAAAATGGGGCGCACAAATCGTTTCTTTCTCCGATACCGGCACATGGCGAAATCCTGGAGGGCAATTAAAAGATTTACTAAACCATGAAAAATTCCGTCAGTTTATTGGCGGTGGCTTTCGGGTTATTTATAAAAAAATATACGGCGCCGTTTTAAGAGTGGATTATGGCATTGATATACTTAATAAAAATCAAAATGGAATCGTAGTTGGTTTTGGGCAGTATTTTTAGATAAACGGAGAAAGTGCAAGTTCAAGTATCAAGACCAAGCCTTCGTTCATTGGTATTACTATTCAAAATTGGCTGTCGCCAATGATATTTTTTGAACGCAGAGACGCAGAGATGCAGAGGGTTAGATTTTTTCTACGAAAAAATCTCCGCGTCTCTGCACCTCTGCGTTCAATTTTTTCATTGGCGACAGCCAATGCCGAAAACTGGTGTATATACCATAGCGTTCCTTGGAAGACAGGTATCAAAACTCACTAATCGTTGACAACTAGATTTATATAAAATTGCCGTTTAACTTTTGACACTGTGTATCGAACAGTCTCGATAAACTTTCAGTAACGACTAAAATCATGCTTAATAAATTTCAATTTAGCAATATCCCCATCTACTTTGTGGGAATCTTATGGATAGCTTTAATACATCTTCCTGTATTAAATGCACAAAAAATAAATGGTATGTGCTTCAGCGGACCTAGCGATCCTTCCTTAACGCTAGAAATGTTGGAAAGCATAAAAATATCAAATGCCAATTGGATTGCATTAGTACCAGAAGCTACACTAGATCGTACCACGCTAATGTTATTACCAGATGAGCAAAATCATTGGTGGAGCGAGACCATTGAGGCGAATATACAAGCCATACAATTAGCTAAACAAGCTGACTTAAAAGTATTTTTAAAACCACATGTCGTACTTAGTAAAATAGAAAAAATAAATCCTTCAAAAGCCGTATTCACTAACAATAATAGCGTAGCACAAAAATCGATAAAAGACAAAACGAGGGGAGTAGAATGGAGAGGCGATCTATCTTTGAAAAAAGAAACGGATTGGCGGATAGTAGAAAGGAGTTATGAAAAATATATTCTACAACTAGCCGAAGTAGCAGAAGCACAAAAGGTCGATTTATTTGCCGTCGGAACAGAGTTGAAGAAATTCTCTACCCAACGTCCTGCATTTTGGAGACAACTAATACAAAAAGTGAGAAAGATCTATAAGGGGCCCATCACCTATGCCGCTAATTGGGATGAGTATCATAAAATTTCCTTTTGGCAAGATTTAGATTACATCGGAGTGGATACCTATTTCCCGATCAATAGAATGAAAACACCTGAAGTAAGAAAAACAATTAAAAATTGGAGAGCTATTCAAAAGCAATTACGAAAATTTAGCAAGGCCGAAGATCGACAAATCATACTGACAGAGTTTGGCTATAGAAATGTTTCTTATGCAGGAAAACGTCCGTGGACACACGACAAAGGAGAAAAAATCCCTCCTAACAATCAGGCACAAGTAAATTTATACCAAGCATTTTTTCATACATTCTGGAAGAAGTCATGGATAGCAGGTGGCTTTGCTTGGAAATGGTTTGCCCAACCTAAGTCAGGAAAAGATACTAGTTTTTCTGTGCAAGGTAAACCCGCTTTAACCGTACTGCAGAAATGGTATGCTCAAACTCAACCCGATGTAAAGCAACGATAAACATGATTATACAAAAGCTTCATTTTGAAAAGATAATAATAAATCAGTCCTTCCTTCTTGTACTCTTACTTCTTTTATCCTTTTCCTCTTTTGTAAATGGACAGGATTATGACATCAAAAATGGCGTAAATATTCAAGCTTCTTATTATAATAGGGGCGTGGTAAATATGGGCTGGGAGTTGATGGCGGATTATCCAGAAATAGAAGCCCTACGAATAGAAATTGAACCTTACAGAGCTGCACAAGCAAGAACGTGGATACAAGAAGCGCAGAGCAAAGACTACCAAGTAATTGCCACTTACCACAATTCCAAACAACTTGGATCTAACAAAATAGAGGACCTACAAGAAGCTGCTAAATGGTGGCGCAATAATTACAAAAGCTTGTCAAGTAAGGGCCCTTTTATTATCAATCTTATGAATGAATGGGGGAATCATTCCATCACGCCTCAAGAATACGCTGCTGCCTATAATGAAGTAATTCCAATTGTTAGAGAAGTATATGATGGTCCGCTTATTATAGATGTGCCTGGTTTTGGTCAAGCGGCTGAAATTGCAGCAGATGCATTTGATCTATTTCAGGATAAACAAATTATTTTTTCTGTTCACATTTATGCAACTGCTTTTAATGTAGCTAAAAATCGCTGGCTCAATGAAGCAGATCTATCCTACCTAGCAGCAACAGGTGCCCAATGTATGGTAGGGGAATTTTGCGGTCTTATTAGCGGTGGTACAGATTGGTGTAGTTTAGTAGATTATTGCTATCAAAATGATTGGGCTTTATTTGGTTGGGCTTGGAATGGAGACGGTGGCACCATGAATATGATAGAACCGCATTGGCGAAATCAACCCCTAGCTACTTCTTTTAATCCTACCCCTTTAATGGATAGAATTATCAATAAACTAGCTGGCGTCCCCTGCTTCACGCAAGCAGATATAAATTGTACCAACGAATTAATTGGTACACTTTGTAACGATAATAACGACTACACCATCAATGATCGATATAATGAATATTGTCATTGTACTGGAAGCTTCACTAATTTCTTACAAACGTCGGATGCAGAATCCTCCTTATTTATATACCCTAATCCGATAGGCGATAGTAATCAATTATTGATCGAATTTATAAAAGTTAGTCAACAAGGACAGGTTTCTATCTATAATAGTTTAGGAGAAATAGTCTATAGTATCACAAAAAAAATGACTGAACAGAATATAATCATTGATGCTAGTCTTTTTGACAATGGGCTGTATTGGGCAGTCTTTCAATCAAATGGAAAAAATCAGATTGCTAAGGCATTTATTAAGTAAGTTAGTAGAAAATTTATTACTCCTTATTCCGATTTTATAGCCTCCACAGGATTTGCCAAAGCAGCTTTCAAAGACTGCGAACCAATAGTTAACCAAGCAATCAAAATGGCTACTAATCCAACAATTACGAACACCCACCAATTTAACTCAATACGGTAAGCAAAATCTTGTAACCAGGTGTTCATACTCCACCAAGCTATAGGTGCAGCTATTAGAGAAGATAATATCACTAACTTCAAATAGTCCTTGGAAATCAAACCTACAATATTTGTA
>CALJIY010000447.1 GCA_937973945.1 uncultured Saprospiraceae bacterium
TTAACACCAGCACCACCTAAAGCCTTCGTCAATGCAGGAGCTAAAGCATCATTCAATTTACCGCCAACAGCATTCTTTAAGAAATTAGTCGCACCGTTTTCACCACCTTTTAGAATATCTAAAGCACTAGATGCATCGATACCTTTCACAGCATTAGCAAGTACGCCTTTAGCCAAAGCAGGGGCAGCAGAGCCAATTGCATTATTCATTAAGCCTAAAACTTTTTGTCCAGCCTCAGATTGACCTAAAGCCCCTGTAATTGCTTTTAATTCGGTTGGCATTACTGCATTAAGAGCAGCATTTGTCAATAAGTTCTTACCTAATCCGTTAATAGCACTTCCACTAGCTAAGCCAAGGATGCTTTGAACACCACTTAACGCCTTTTGTGGAGATAAACCTGCTAAGCCACTTTGAACAGAACAAGCCTGTCCGTAAAATAACATAGAGGTAACCATTAATAAAGAAAGAAATTTTTTCATTGTGTAAAATGATTATTTAAATAAATAATAGAATCAAGCATTAGTGATTACTAAAGGCTTGAAAGGGAAAATAATCCCTTTATTCTTGTCACTTTTTTCACACAGTTGTGCGAAAGAAGTAGCTGTTTTATGGAGTATAAATTATTGGTGATTAGGGGATCGACTAAAGATAATTGGGTAAGTTGATAGAAAATAGTCGTTTGTTGTAGAAGTTGTTTAAGAATGTAGTTTGGAAGCGAAAATAGCTAGTGAAAGGTTCTGAGAATTACTTTTTTAAGCTGCATAGCAGGGCTACGGAGCTTAAAAAAGTACTTCTCAGGTTCTTACAATAGCTATTTTCAGCCCGAAATACATTCTTAAACAACTTCGTATTATAGATTTGTAAATAAAGCCAAATCTCACCTATAAGACGGCGCAAATATACTTAGTAACAAATTAAAGTCTTAGGGGAAAGTTAAAGATATTAGAGAATGACAAGAAGTAAACGGATAGAAAGCTGTTGTCAGGGTACGGAGAAAGTTCAAGCCTGCTCGTTCCTGCCTTCAGGTAGGCGGGGTGAAGTTTAGTGAATAGTCTTCTGAGTACAAATTAATCGTCTTCTTCTTCTTCATATTCATCCTCCATCAGTAATTCATCTAACTTATCCACTACTTTTAAAATATAGAATATCTGCTTGACACTCAAATATTTTCCCATTTGGGCTTTGCGAAGGGCCGTGCGAAGCATACTTACATCTTTACGAGACATTTTTAAAGCTTCTGCATCTTCTAGCATTTCGTCCCATTCGTCAGCGGTATAGCCATCAAAGGTAGAGCGCATAATGTCAATATCGGTTGGGTCGTTGATATCATATTTGTCCATGAGGTGAGTTATTGATTAGTTGTTAGTAAGAAGGCGACGAGTAGGAATAATTTAGTATAACTTTACAGCATCTATTTAGGTTACACAATTAAGTAACAATATTCTATTTAAATGATATTTTTTATTTTACTATTTCTTGCTGGAGCTATTGTGTTCTATAAACATGTGCGGCAATCTAGTATAGCCGAAGCAATAGCAGCGGATATACCTAACGCACAAAGGAATCGTTTATTAGCGACAGATAAGATTAAGATGCCCGAAGGTGGAATAGTAGAAGTATTAACAACAGAAGAAAAACTGGAATTACGCACAACAAGATGGATGCCGAATGGTCTTCCGAAGGGCACAATACTATTATGTCAAGGCTATACAGAATTTCTAGAAAAATACGATGAAGTCCTTCAAGAATTATTAGATAGGGAATTTGCAGTGCTCACATTTGATTGGCGAGGACAAGGATTATCTTCTAGATTGATAAAAGACCCACAGAAGGGGCATATCACTTCTTTTGCGGATTTTATTAAAGACGCAGAATTAATCTATCAAAAGATTTTAATTCCTAAAATGCCAGCCCCCTATCATATAATGGGGCATTCTATGGGAGGACATCTTGCCTTTAGAATTTTACAAGAATTTCCAACACACTATACTAAGGCGATACTATGTGCGCCTTTCTTTGGCTGGTCGCCTAATTTTGGGGCAGGTAAACTAAATGCAACCGTAGTTTTACTATTATCAAATTTGATGAAAGCCATTGGTTACAGTCAAGACTATGCCTATGGAGCAACGCCTCCTTCCTTAAATAAAACCCTACCAGGTCAAACTTCTGATAGAGTTCGTTTTCAAAGAAGAGTTACCTTTTATGAAGTGGAACCTCATTTATTAATGGGTGGGCCTACATGGAACTGGATACTAGAAAGTACAAAGAGTTTGCAGTTAATATTACAAGCTAAACGGATCGCTACCATTCAAACTCCTATCTTACTAGCTAGTGGAGGAAAAGATGAGATAGTAGACCCTCAATCGCATCACAGAATCAATGAAATATCAAATAAGATTACTTTGGTTGACTTTCCAACTTCTATGCATGAAATATTGATGGAACAAGATGATATTAGGACTGCTTTTTGGAAGGAATTTGATCAATTTATGGATTTGCCCTAGAAATCAAGCCCGTCTAGACACCAGAGAGGCATTTAGAACTTATGACATGCACAAAATATAAATTTTTCCAAACCATATCATCCCATATTTGTTTTTCCTTTATTATCTTTAGCGAAAATTCGCTTTGGAATAAATTACTAACCACTTAAAAAATACAATATGTACGATAAGCTACTTTCGCCACTCGATCTAGGCTTCACCACTTTAAAAAATAGAGTCCTAATGGGCTCCATGCACACCATGTTGGAAGATGTAGACAATGGCTTTGAGCGGATGGCAGCTTTTTATGGAGAACGAGCTAGAGGACAAGTAGGATTGATCGTGACTGGAGGGATTGCTCCTAGTAAACAAGGCTTGGCATTGCCAATAGGACATCCATTGGATAATGAGGAGTTAGCTAAGCAACATTTGGTCGTTACTGATGCGGTACATAAAGAGGGAGGGAAAATCTGTATGCAGATCCTGCATGTTGGTCGATATGGCTATACCCCTAAAAATGTTTCTGCTAGTGATACGAAGGCGCCTATCTCTCCATTTCCAGCTAGAGCTTTAACAGGAGAAGAGGTTTTACAGACCATAGAGGACTATGCGCACTGTGCAAAGATGGCGCAAGTAGGTGGCTATGATGGAGTAGAAATCATGGGTTCTGAGGGATATTTAATTAATCAGTTTATTGCAAAAAAAACGAATCATCGTACAGACGAGTGGGGTGGTTCTTATGAAAATAGAATCAAGTTTGCTTTAGAGATTATCCGAAAAACAAGAGAACGAGTAGGAGAGAACTTTATCATTATCTACAGATTATCTATGTTAGATTTGGTAGAAGGAGGGAGTAGTTGGGAAGAAGTAGTCCAGTTAGCGAAAGAAGTAGAAAAAGCAGGCGCAACGATTATAAATACAGGGATAGGCTGGCATGAGGCAAGAGTCCCTACGATTGGCACTATTGTACCAAAAGGAGGTTTTGCATGGGTGACAAAGCGAATGATGGGCGAAGTCAATATTCCATTAGTAGCTACGAATCGGATTAATATGCCAGATGTGGCAGAACAAGTTTTGCAGGATGGCTGTGCAGATATGGTCTCTATGGCTCGACCCTTCTTGGCAGATCCAGAATTGGTTTTAAAAGCAATAGAAGGCCGTCCAGATGAGATCAATACTTGTATTGCCTGTAATCAAGCCTGTTTAGATCATACCTTCACGATGCAAGTTTGCTCTTGTATTGTGAACGCTAGAGCTTGTCATGAAACGGAGTTGAATTATTTACCAGTTCATGCTAAGAAGCGTTTAGCAGTAGTGGGTGCAGGCCCAGCAGGATTAGCTGCTGCAACGATTGC
>CALJIY010000448.1 GCA_937973945.1 uncultured Saprospiraceae bacterium
CTTCTAATACTTCTTTTAATATAGTGTGTGTATTCAAACCAGTAAAATTTTCCACATGCAATCGGTAATAAGTAATACATTTATCTAATAAACGCTGTCGCTCTCTTCGACTTAGCTTTGGTTCCTTATCTTCTAAAAAAATACTGATATTCTCACTTTCCATTTTGCTAGTTGTATACTGATGTAGCGGTTCCTCTTCCACAAAATTGCCTGATTTCATATCAAAATAAGGGGTATCTCGTGACCAGGAACCATTCGGCGCAAAACCTAGATATTCCGTTAATCTTAGCATAAAAGATAAATGAAAATTAGCAGGAAGGCTTGGTGCTTGATCTAAGGCGACAAAATGGCTGTATAGAAAATCAAATAAGTCTTGATTCGCTTCTTGCTCTTTAATCGTTTTTTGCGCTAACTCCACCATGAATAAGCCAACAGTTCCTTTTAACACATCGAAAGGCAAGCTCTGATAGATATGTGCCGCTTTAATTTCCTTAATACGATGCATATTTTTAGTATCCCGACTATAAGCGACCATTTCTACTAAAGTGGTGGGTTGCAAAATGCCCATTTTCATCTTCGCCCCCTTACTTCTTACCCCACTGACGATGTATTTCTGCAAGCCTTTTTCTTCTGTATAAATATCCAGTATCAGACTAGTTTCTGAATATTTCAGCGCCTTAAAGATGATCCCACGGGTTTTAATTAACATTAATTTAGGCTTATTGTAAAATATTTTTAGATTAGTCTAAAAATACTTATTTTTGTTTGAAGTTGGCAGTCTCTTTTCTCTCAATGAAATGGTCTCTGCTCCCCGCCCGCATGACGACAGTCGGGCTGGTCTGTTCTAAAATAACAAAGTACAAATTTAATGAATACCACTTCCAGAACAGAAGAAAATTATCTGAAAGCTATTTTCCAGTTATGCGAACGATCGGAGGAACCTATAGCAACCAATGCTATTGCTCACGCGATGAAAACCTCTGCTGCTTCTGTAACGGATATGATTAAAAAGCTATCAAAGAAAGAATTAGTTCACTACCAAAAACATAAAGGGGTTCGATTGACAGACAGTGGCAATAGTATGGCCACTAGCTTGGTCCGCAAACACCGTCTTTGGGAAACCTTTTTAGTCAACAAATTAAATTTCTCTTGGGAAGAAGTGCATGAGATTGCAGAAGAATTAGAACATATTCCTTCAAAAAAATTAATAGATCGATTAGATGATTTTTTAGGCAATCCAAAATTTGATCCACACGGAGATCCTATTCCTGATTCAGCGGGTAATTTTACTTTTAGAAAACAAATTTCCTTGCCTGAATTAGCGGAAGGTGCTGAAGGGGTATTAGTGGGCGTGCAAGACGATACGATGACTTTTTTACAATATCTTAATAAACTAAACCTAACCCTAGGGACTAAGATAAAAATCGTAGAACGTTTTGATTATGACGAGTCTACGAAAATTGTGATTAATGGAAAACAAGAACAAATATTAACGAATAAAGTCTGCTTAAATCTTTTTGTAAAAACAATTTAACTATTCGAACAGAGAATAGAGACCGTAGCCATCATCTCTGATATAAAAACTACTAATCAAACATGAAAAAAATACTTTTATTATTGGGCTGTTGTTTCCTATTAAATAGCTCTTGGGCACAAGATAAAAAACTAGTCGTAGCTACTGCATCTATGATGGGAGATATGGCAGAAAATATTGCTGGAGGAGAGGTCATAGTAAAAACGATTGTTCCTATTGGCGGAGATCCTCACTTATATGAGCCAACACCAAAAGACGCGCAATTGGCCAATCAAGCAGATTTAGTTTTAAAAAACGGACTCACCTTTGAAGGCTGGTTAAATGACTTAATTGCTAATTCTGGAACTAAAGCAAAAACGGTAAGGGTAACGGAGGGGATTAATCCTATAGAAAGTGCTGCTTATAAAAACTCTGCAGATCCTCATGCTTGGATGGATGCTAGTTTGGGATTAGTTTATATCAAAAACATTAAAGATGCCTTAGTCGAATTAGCTCCTGAACATAAGGAGACTTTTGAATTCAATTACGGTGTATACAAAAAACAATTAGAAGATTTAGATCACTATATTATAGATCAAATTCAAACAATACCAGCAGCTCAACGAGTCCTTATTACCTCTCATGATGCTTTTCAATATTATGGTAGAAAGTATGGCATTCGACTAGAAGCAATACTCGGCACCTCTACCGATGCAGAAGTGCAAACTTCGGATATTATGCGTCTGAATAAGGTCATTCAATCTAGTAAAGTACCTGCCGTATTTATTGAAAGTACCATCAATCCAAAATTGTTAGAACAATTGGCAAAGGATAATGACATTAAGGTGGGCGGACAGTTATATGCTGATTCTATTGGAGATAAAGATAGTCCAGCGCCCTCTTATATTGACATGTTAAAGTATAATACAGATGTGATTGTCAAAGCTTTATCTGAACAGCATGTTTCTAAAGCGGATGCTTCAATAGGATATGAATCGCAGCAAGAAGAGGGAACGAATTGGATGTTGTGGGGAGCTATTGGTGCCTTGATGTTGGGCGGATTCTTGTTGGTAGCTCGGATGCTCAAATAGGTACTGTAAATTTAGCACAGAGGAGTAGGGAAACGAGAATAGAGATTGGTTTCGTTTGCAAACAACGTAAATTCGGTTATTTTTTAACGAAGCCTGTCTCTGCTCTCGCTTCTCTGTTCTTTATTCTACTTATTTTAGCTTTTGCCAAACTGGGCAATAATCTTCTCTGCTAATTCCAAACCAATATTTCTCTGTGCAGCCATAGTAGATGCACCAATATGTGGAGAAACAGAAACTCTTGGATGATTTAATAAGTCTTTTCTAGGGGTTGGCTCATTTTCAAATACATCTAAGCCAGCTGCACTTACCTTACCACTCTCTAAAGCTGCTAATAAAGCATCTTCATCGATCGTTCCTCCTCTAGCTGCATTCAATACGATTACACCATCTTTCATAGCAGCAAATTCTTCCTTACCTAAGACAGGCTTGCCTAAAAAAGGAACGTGTAAGCTAATAAAGTCTGCCTCTACTAACATATCTTCCATGTCCACTGTTGGCAAATTCACTTCTACATCAAAATCTGCTTGTGGAATTTCTAAGGTAATAGTTGCTTCTTTGATGTATAAATCTACGGGCAACACATTCATACCTAAACCCAAAGCAATTTTAGCAGTCTCTTGACCAATACGGCCAAATCCGATAATACCAATAGTTTTTCCACGTAATTCTAAACCTTTAGAATAAGCTTTCTTTAATTTCTTAAATTCAGAATCTCCTTTAGATGGCATATCTCTATTAGATAAGTGCAATGATCTAGCTAAAGAAAACAGGTGAGAAAAAACCAATTCCGCAACTGACTTAGAAGAAGCAGCAGGCGTATTAATTACTTCAATTCCTTTTGACTTAGCGTGATCTACATCGATATTATCCAAACCTACGCCACCTCTAGCGATGATTTTTAAATTAGGACATTGATCGATTAAATCTGTTCTTACTTTAGTCGCACTTCTCACACAAATTGCATCATAATCTGGCAATTGACTTGGCAAATCTTCTTGTGCAATTTTGTTAGTATTCACCTCATAACCTGCTTCTTCTAGCATTTGTTGGCCATCAGGATGAATTCCGTCATTAATTAAAATCTTTTTCATTTATGGTGTATTTTTTAGTGATGTTAGTTGAAATTAAGTCATATAGCCTCAAATAGTCAGCTTAGTAACGATCAGAGAATAACTGAACTATTGATAACGAATATATATTTTCATTGTTTTGAAAAAGAATGTAAAGTAAACCAATTTTTTGCTGCTCATCCAGTATCGGAAATAAGAATACTCAATTATTTTTTTCTACATTAGTCGTCGCCATTTCATTCAAAAAATCTAATTGAAATATTATGAGTGATAAGTTCAATTGGGCGATTGTTTATTTTATAGAACAGGCAAAAGCAATAGGATTGTGTTGACTAAATAAGATATTTAAATTCTCTATGTCATCAGGGTTGTTCCTAAATAAGGAATACGTATATGAATTATAGATTTTTTTGTTAGTTTTCTCCAAAAAATCAGTGCATAGCCTAGCTACGGACTTATTTTTTGGAGGAAACTGGCGAAAAAAGATATTTTCATATAGGTGTTTATTATTTAGAAACAACCCTATTATTAAAACAAAAAAAAATACCTTTGGAATACAAGCTTATAAAAAAGTTGTTTAAAAGATCAAAACAAATGAACCAAACACCAGATTGGGAAAACCCAAGAATCTTCCAGATCAACAAAGAAGCGCCCAAAGCACATTTTGAGCGATACCCAAATAGCAGCGCTGCCCGACAAGAAAATCAAGCAAATAATCCCTTCCAACAATCGCTAAACGGCACTTGGCAATTTCATTGGGTCCGAAAGCCAGCCGATCGACCCGAAGCGTTTTATAAAGAAAACTTTAAAACTGACCATTGGGACGACATCATCGTGCCGAGTAATTGGGAATTACAAGGCTACGGAATCCCGATTTATACCAATATAGAATACCCTTTTCCTAAAGATCCACCTTTTATTACGCATGAGTATAATCCTGTGGGTAGTTATGTGAAACAAGTGGACATCCCAGAAAGTTGGCTAGACCGTGAGGTATACCTATGTTTTGAAGGCGTCCGCAGCGCCATGTATCTATGGGTCAATGGAACAAAGGTGGGTTATAGCCAAGGCAGTAAAACCCCTGCTACCTTTAATATTAGTCGATATATTAAGGCTGGACAGAACAAAATAGCCGTGGAAGTCTATCGCTGGTCGGATGCCAGTTATATCGAAGATCAAGATTGTTGGCGA